>DAIDBC010000034.1 GCA_027310265.1 Candidatus Colwelliibacteriota bacterium | reverse complement strand
CTGATTTTCTTCGTCGTGATGCAACAAATCGAAGGGCATGTTTTGGTGCCGCTCGTGATGCGACGGGTGGTTGATGTCCACCCAGTGATCGTAATCGTCGCCCTGTTTGGCGGATACCAGTTGGCGGGAATACCGGGAATGCTTTTGGCGGTTCCTTCCGCAGTTGTATTCCAGGAAGTCGTGGACGACTGGGTAGCCAAGAAAGCTCGGAACCGTGAAACCCTCGAAATCTAGAAAATTTTATATAACGACGACGCTGCCGTACGTTAACGCTGCCCCGCATTTGGGACACGCTCTGGAATTCGTGCAGGCGGATATAATTGCGCGCTATCACCGCGATGTTTTAGGCGAAGAGATTTTCTTCAATACCGGCACCGATGAACACGGGCTTAAGATATATCAAAAAGCGCTGGAGAATAAAAAGGATCCACAGGCGTACGTGGATGAGTACGCCGAGAAATTCAAGGAATTTTGTAAGGCGCTCAATGTGGATTACACCGCATTTATACGTACAACCGACTCGCATCACATAAAAGCTGCCCAGGAATTTTGGAGGCGATGTTACGATAATGGGGATATCGAGAAACGTTTATATAGGACTAAATATTGTGTCGGGTGCGAGTTGGAAAAAACTGATTCCGAGTTGGTTAACGGTAAGTGTCCTCTGCACCCTGTACTCGAGATAGAGATGCACGAAGAAGAGAACTATTTTTTCAAATTCAGTAATTACAGAGAAAAACTCCTCAAGCTTTACGAAAACCCACAATTTGTAATTCCAGAAAGCCGCCTCAATGAGATTCGCAGTTTCGTATCGGCCGGACCCAAGGATTTCAGTATCTCGCGCCTTAAATCCAAAATGCCGTGGGGAATCCCAGTACCCGGCGACGACACACAAGTGATGTATGTCTGGTTCGATGCTCTCATAAACTACATTTCGACACTCGGCTGGCCAGAAAATAATGAAAAGTTTGAAGAATTCTGGGGGACAGACGAAAACCCAAACGCAGTTCAGATCGCAGGCAAGGATAACTTGAGGCAGCAGTCGGCAATGTGGCAGGCGATGCTTATGTCGGCCGGTCTGCCGAACTCCAAGAATATCCTAATCCACGGTTTCATCACCGGCGGAGGCGGCTTAAAAATGAGTAAAACTTTAGGCAACGTAGTTGATCCAATGGAAGTCGTCCGCGAGTTCGGAACAGATGCGTTGCGTTACTGGTTCGCGCGCGAGGTGCCTACGTTCGAAGACGGTGATTTCACAATCGACAAGTTTAAGGAATCTTATAACGCCAACTTGGCGAACGGCTTGGGCAACTTGGTCAGCCGGGTTATGAAAATGGCCGTGGTAAATGGAGTTAGTATCTTCACGGGTGACGACTTCACTTGGGCTCCGGAATTCGAGTTTAGTATGGGGCAGTATGACCTACGGGAAGCCGTAGATTTTATCTGGGGCGAAGTTAAGTATTGCGATGATTTTATACAACAAACAGAACCCTTCAGAAAAACAAAAACTAACCCCGACGAGGCAAGGGAAAATATCAAGAAATTACTTCTCAAACTGCACGACATAGGTTGGATGCTCAAACCTTTTATGCCAGTGACAAGCGAGAAAATTCTTAAAGCGGTTCGGAACAGTGAAGAAATCAAAACCCCGCTCTTCCCGCGCCTGAAGTAATGCCCCGCTTAGTTGACGTACACACCCACGTTCAGTTTGCCGCCTACGCTGCTGATTATAAGGAGGTGATAAACCGTGCCTTGGATGACGATACTTGGTTGGTGAACATCGGTACCCAGCGCGACACTTCGGCGAAAGCGGTCGAGATCGCCGGAACCTACCCCGTGGGGGTATACGCAACAGTTGGTCTGCACCCCATCCACACCGAACAGTCTTATCACGATTCCAAGGAACTCGGCGACGGTGAGGCGGCTAGATCGTTTACCTCCCGCGGCGAGGAATTTAACTTCGATTACTACTTCAAACTCGGACAGGATGAAAAAGTCGTGGCGATAGGCGAGTGCGGTCTGGATTATTATCGTCTTGATAAAGATACTAAAGCGCGGCAAGAAAAAGCGTTCACGTCCCAGATGGAGTTGTCTAAAAAGCTCGGCAAGCCGCTTATGATTCACTGCCGTTCAGCTTTCCCGGATTTAATAAATTTTCTTAATAGGGAGTCTGATAAACTGGTCAGCCTGTATCCCGGCGTCATCCACTTTTTCAGTGGCGATATTAAGGAAGCCGCGGTGTTGAGAGAAATGGGATTCTATTTTTCATTCGGTGGGGTGACTACATTCACTCATGATTACGACGCAGTCATAAAATCGATAGGGTTGGAGCGCATACTTCTCGAAACCGATGCGCCTTACGTTGCTCCCGTTCCTTATCGCGGCAAGCGCAACGAACCTTCGTATGTTAAATACGTGGCCGGCGCGGTAGCGGGCATCTTGGGCGTTGAAGAGCGGACGGTCGCTGAAGAGACTACTAGAAACGCGATTGAGGCATTGAGTCTGACTAGACCCTAGTCGCTAAACCATATACCCTAATAATAAATGTATCCTTTCTCCAAAATAGAGAAGAAGTGGCAGAAAAGATGGGATCAACTGGGTTCCAACAAAGCCCAAAATTTCTCCAAAAAACCTAAGTACTATGCCTTGGTGGAGTTTCCATACCCTTCGGGTGACGGGCTGCACACCGGCCATGTGCGCAGTTACACCGCAATGGACGTGATCGCGCGTAAAAGGCGGATGGAGGGTTACAACGTCCTTTATCCCATCGGTTGGGACGCCTTCGGGCTGCCTACAGAAAACTATGCGATTAAAACCGGCATCCATCCCAAAATCGTCACCAGGAAAAACACCGACACTTTCCGGCGTCAGTTGAGAGCGCTCGGTTTCTCTTTTGATTGGGATCGAGAAGTGAACACTACCGATCCTGATTACTACAAATGGACTCAGTGGATATTCCTGCAATTTTATAAGAAAGGTTTGGCTTATAAAGCCAGAATGCCGATCAATTGGTGTCCGTCCTGCAAGATCGGCCTGGCCAACGAGGAGGTAATTGCCGGACGTTGTGAACGCTGCGGCACGGTGGTCGAGCAAAAAGAAAAAGAGCAGTGGCTGCTCCGGATAACCAAGTATGCCGATCGGCTGCTTGATGATCTGAATACCGTCGATTACCTCGACAAGATAAAAACACAGCAAGTTAACTGGATTGGCAGATCAGAGGGCGCGGAAATCGAGTTTTCGATCAAGGGTTGCAAAGATAAAATTTCAGTTTTCACCACCCGCCCTGACACTTTGTTTGGTGCGACTTACATGGTTCTGGCCCCGGAGCACAAATTGGTCGCGGCGATGAAAAATGAAATCTCAAACTGGAGAGAAGTTAAATCTTATATCACCAAAACATCCGACAAATCAGAGGAGGAACGCATTGCCGAGGGGAAAGAGAAAACAGGCGTTGAACTAAAGGGCATCAAGGCCATAAATCCAGCGAACAAGAAAGAGGTCCCGGTGTTCGTCGCAGATTATGTTTTGGTCTCTTATGGTACGGGCGCAATTATGGCGGTGCCCGCGCACGATCGGCGCGATTGGGAATTCGCTAAAAAACATAAACTCCCCGCGGTGATGGTCATCTGTCCGAACTATCCAGATAAGACCTGTCCGGTCTTGCGTGAGGCCTACGTGGGTGATGGGTTCTTGGTCGGCTCGGGGAAGTTCGACGGCACGCCTTCAGAGAAAGCAAAATGGGAAGTTACCAAATTTGTTGGCGGGCGGAAGAGAGTTCAATATCACCTCCGCGATTGGATCTTCTCGAGGCAGCACTATTGGGGCGAGCCGATTCCCATAATTTTCTGCGCTAAGTGCGGTGAAGTGCCGGTGCCTGAAAAGGATCTGCCGGTGAAACTGCCGGAGGTGAAAAAATACCAGCCGACCTCGACTGGCGAGTCGCCGCTTTCCTCTGTTAAAAACTGGGTGAATGTAAAATGTCCAGTTTGCGGCGGCCCGGCCAAGCGCGAGACCGATACCATGCCGAACTGGGCCGGTTCTAGCTGGTATTTTCTGCGCTACACCGATCCCGATAACAAGAAAGTTCTTGCCGACCCTAAAAAACTTAAATACTGGATGCCGGTTGACTGGTACAACGGCGGGATGGAACACACCACCCTTCACCTGCTCTATTCCCGTTTCTGGAACAAATTCCTTTACGACATCGGGGTTGTGCCGTTTAGCGAGCCATACAAGAAGCGCACCTCGCAGGGGATGGTTTTGGGCAGGGGTGGAGAGAAAATGTCCAAATCGAAGGGCAATGTCGTAAACCCCGATTCGGTCGTGAAAACATTCGGCGCCGACACCTTACGCCTCTACGAAATGTTTATGGGGCCGTTTGATCAGGCTATACCGTGGGACGAAAAAGGATTAAACGGCTGCAGCAGGTTTTTGGGCCGGGTTTGGGAGATGGCGCAAAAGAGGGTTGCTAAAAAAATCACAAACCCTGACCTTGAAAGAGCGCTGAACAAAACAGTGAAGAAAGTAGGGAACGATATCGAATCAATGAGTTTCAATACTGCGGTCTCTGCACTGATGATTTTTTCCAATGACTGTTACAGGGTTGAAACGATTCCGCTTGAAGTGTGGAAAAAATTTTTGATCATCCTCGCGCCGTTTGCCCCTCACATCACTGAAGAGTTGTGGGAGCGCGCCGGCAATAAGAAATCCATAAATCTCGAGAAATGGCCAGTTTACAACGAAAAATTGTTGAAGGAGGATAAATTCGAACTCTTGGTGCAGGTAAACGGCAGGTTGCGCGCGGTCATTCTGGCTAAGACTGGCATAAATGAGGACGGGGCGAAGGACCTGGCTCTGCGGAACGAGAACGTGAAAACCCAGCTGGGGACTAGGCGGGTTAAAAAGGTGGTTTTCGTGCCCAACCGCCTTATAAATTTCGTGGTTTGACACAAGCGCGATATTGTTGTATCGTGTGCCCGTTCTTTCAAATTAATTAACCATTAGTAAAGGCTTAGAAGTAAGCCCTGGAGATAAAGGTCGACTTTATCAAATTAACCAACCGGCTTACTTCAAGTTGTCTTGGGGTAGGGCGGTCATCACTAGTATGTTTAAAAAACTAGTTTACGTTCTGCTTGTCGCGTTTGTTCTGTTCGTGCTCTGGTATGTTGTCCGTTTTCTTTGGACGGATACAGCCAAGGATTTGCCGCCGGCGAATCAGTCGGGGGCCTGTCCTTGCATCATACCAAAGATTGTCGAACGCAGGGGTTATAGAGGCGCAGGTGCACCGTCCAAGGTCAGTATTATTGTGATCAATAATACTTCGACGCCGAGTAATACAAATCAAACTCCGTATTACTATAACCCTTACCCGCCGACGGTATATTATTCAAATTCCGTACCGCCTGCCGTGTACTACAACAATCCTGTGCCACCGGTTACGTATTATCCGAATCCGGTGCCGCCAACCGTGACGTACAGCAATCCAACTCCTCCGGTCGTGGTCTATAGTAACCCGACGCCGCCGGTTGTTTATTACAACAATCCGGCTCCGTCCCCGGTTTACTATTCTGCACCGTCGACGTATTACACGCCGCCTTCGGTTCAGACCACGCCCTAGTTCGGATCTTACTCCGCTCCCGGTATACAGACTGTGCCATCCGCGTCTTACAGCGCGCCCAGTGTGCAAACTGTTCCGTCCAGCGTATCTGCCCCGAACGTAACGACCGTGCCGTCGACTGGCGGGGGACAACTGCCGCCGAACTAATGGGTTGAGGCAAGCGCAAGCTTGCCCTCATCCTTAAGGTTTTTAGCAGCTACTGGAAATCTTAAGGATGGGGGAGCGGCTAAGATCAACTAGTCGGTTCGATATAAATAAAGATGAGAAAAACTTTTATAAACAAGTTTGTCGGAATCACCCTTGCGGCGATCGCTTTGGGATTGTTCTCTGCGCCGGCGGCTTTGGCGGACTACGCCCAGTTTAACACTGCGGGCGGGGACTATCCTACCCTGCAGGTTGCGGACTACACCAGAAATCCCGGCTCGAGCGCCTATTGGTCGACCGCCGTTTCAGCTAACTCCGCCGACGTCATAAGTTTTATGGTTTTTTACCATAACACTTCCGCCGGCACGGCCACCAACACCAGGATCAAGTTGAATCTGCCCTCGATTATCTCCAACGGCACCGCGGTCACCGCGACCGTCTCATCGGATAATTCCAACACGGCCAGCGGGACGGTTTACGTTTATCTCCCGAATGGCGGTTCGGTTTCGGTAAGTGAGATTCCCGGATCGGCGACGTGGTATCAGAATAGTTACTCTACCCCTACTGTCTGGCAGTACGGCGAGACGGGCGACGAGATCGTTAACTTTCCAAGCGGCGTTAATTTGGGCAGCATTTCCCCCAACGCTAGTGGCTTTGTAGTTGTGCGCGCCCAGCTGGGCGGGGCGGTTTATCCGTACACTAATCAAACTACTTATGCTGCCGTTACGCCTTTTTCAGGCAACGTCGTTTACGGTGGTTCAGGCACGGCCACCCTCTCCGGAGTTGTAACCCCGAATAACTCTACAACCACCGCTTGGTTCGAATACGGCCCGACTACCTCTTTTGGTTACACCACTCCCAGTCAAACCTTCCCGGCCTCGGGTTATTCTTCGAACTATTCTTACACTTTAACCAATCTGTCGCCGAACATGACCTATTACTACCGCGCGGTAGCATCGAACAGCGGCGGCACCTCCTACGGCACCGTTTACAGTTTCTCTACTGGAGCAACCAACACCTCCTATGTTGCGGGCGTCCCCAGCAACGTAAATGTGACTGGTTTGTCTTCAATGTTGACCTCTTTACGCACTCTGCTTGCGGACATGAAGTCGCAGAACCAGCAAGCAAACGCTCCGGCTACGGTTGCTTCCGCGAGTGCTCCTAGCACGTCTAACAATTTGGGCGCGAATATCCTTTCGGCCTTGGGCGGCGGCACCGTTATCATTGCCTTCTTGGTCTTGATAATAATAGGCATAGGCGCTTTCTTCTTTGTGCGGTTTATTTTGAAATAGGCGCGGGGAGGGATTGTAACGGATTAGTCTCTAGAATTTTTTCCACTTCTTCGAATCCTGTCGGGAAAGCGAAGTTGTAGCGCGCGGGCAGAGCGAAGACGTAGTCGCTATTAGATCCCAACTTTGTCGGGCCAATCGGGGCTGCACCGATATGGAACTCGTCGCGCGAAAGCGCAGTCCACTGGGCCGGAGTAAATACCATAATTGGTATGTCCTGCCGCGGATTTTGCGGGGTCCATTGTGGGTGTCTAATCGAAATTATCGGGCCGTACTCTACCGGCACGTTGCCGTTCGGGCCGACTGCGTCTCCTTCCCACTTGCTGTTTACGATTGAGTAATTGCGCCAGCTATCTGGCAGCGCGAAACTGAAGCCATATTCAGCATTTTTATATATAACCGGCTGGTTGGTCGGCTCTTTTGGATTTGCGTTCGAATGCTGCCAGAAATATGCTGCCGCACCGCCAGCAACAATCAGTACAGCGACCATAATCAACGGGTTTTTTCTGGACATTGGCGGTCGGTTTTGGACAAAATACGAACCCATTTTAGCCAGAATCTGTGATTTTGGCGAGTGGTTTACCTAGTCATTCAGGTAGTCATTCGCCCCACCTCGGAATGACTACCCTCTGTTCCCAGAATTGCCTGTTATTACT
>DAIDBC010000010.1 GCA_027310265.1 Candidatus Colwelliibacteriota bacterium | reverse complement strand
ATCTCCACAATCCGCTCACCATGTTCGCCCTCAAAAGCGAAGGCCTTGTTTTGGATAAGGTCAATCACTCCACTGAAATCTGCCTCAAGGCCGATTGGCAGTTCCACCGCGACGGCATTGGGAGTAAGGCGCTCGCGGATCGACTGCAAGCTTTTCTCGAAACTCGCACCCATCCGGTCAAGCTTATTAATGAAACATATGCGCGGCACTTTGTATTCGTCGGCATAGTGCCAGTTAGTTTCTGACTGCGGTTCAACGCCGGCCACGCCGTCGAACACGACTACTGCCCCATCCAATACGCGCAACGAGCGCTTAACCTCAACCGTAAAGTCGATATGCCCCGGAGTGTCGATAATGTTTACCTTGTGCTCGTGAGTTTTGTCACCTTGATAATATGTCGGAGTCCAGTAACAGGTTGTGGCGGCGGCGGTAATGGTGATACCACGCTCGCGTTCCTGCTCCATCCAATCCATCACCGTATCTCCTTCGTGGACTTCCCCGATCTTGTGCGAGATACCGGTGTAGAAAAGCACGCGCTCGGAGACAGTGGTCTTGCCGGCATCGATGTGCGCAATAATTCCTATGTCTCTAACTTTTCCTATCGGGTACGGTTGGGCCATTGTTCTGAACAAAAATGGGCGGTTCGATAACTTTCCGCCACTCTAAGGGTTAATCAGATTTATCTTACAAAGTGGGCAAAAGCGCGGTTGGACTCCGCAATGCGGTGCACGTCCAATTTTTTCTTTATCGCAGCACCTTCGTTTTTGTAGGCTGCCATCAGCTCTTCAGCCAAACGTGCCGCCATTGGTTTACCTCTTTTACTACGTGTCGCTTCGATAATCCAACGCACCGCCAAAGTAAAACGGCGTTCCGGACGAACCTCGCGCGGCACCTGATAATTCGCACCCCCAACGCGGCGGGATGAAACCTCGACCGCCGGCGAAACGTTCTGAACCGCTTTCTCAAAGACCTCCAGCGGATCGGTTTTCATCTCTTTCTTGATTTCGGCGAGCGCGTCACGGACAACTTTTTCAGCCACAGATTTTTTGCCGTCGCTCATCAGCCGGTTGGTAAAACGGGTAAGGGCAATACTGCCGTAGTCGGCGTCTGCTTTAAAATCCCGCTTGTACTGGCGCTTCTTACGCATTCATTCTCTAACCTTTGGCGACTTCGGCTTTCGCACCGTACTTCGAACGCTGTTGCTTACGACCCTGAACGCCCTGGGAATCAAGCACGCCGCGGACAATGTGATACCTCACTCCCGGCAAATCTTTAACTCTTCCACCACGAACCAACACCACAGCGTGTTCCTGTAAATTGTGGCCAATTCCGGGGATGTAGGCGGTCACTTCCTGACCATTGGTCAGGCGCACCCTTGCTACCTTCCGTAAGGCCGAGTTCGGTTTTTTGGGGGTGGTGGTAAAAACTTTGACGCAAACGCCGCGCTTCAAGGGCGACGAAGAATCAACCGGGCGGTTTCGAAGCACGTTAAAATAAAATCCCAACGCCGGGGATTTGCTCTTTTTCAGATTCTTTTTGCGCCCCTTCTTGAGGAGCTGATGAATCGTCGGCATCGCGGTTCACTATA
>DAIDBC010000007.1 GCA_027310265.1 Candidatus Colwelliibacteriota bacterium | reverse complement strand
CTATTAAGGATACTCGGCGAACTCAACCCCAAACCGAAATTGATTGTGCTTACCGTTCAAAAAGAAGTGGCGGAACGCGTCTGCGCCGCTCCGCCGAAGATGAACCTCTTGGCTGCAAGCGTACAGTTCTGGGCTAAACCTGAAATCGTTATGACCATCAAAAGTGGTTTATTCTCTCCTCCGCCGAAAGTTACGAGCGCTGTTCTAAAACTAAAACCACTCGCACCCAAGGGCATCGATCCCACAGAGTACTACAGACTGATAAAAATCCTGTTTAAACAACCACGAAAAACTATATTGAATAATCTAGTTGATGGACTGGGTGTGCCGAGAGGTACGGTCACTAAGTTGTTAACTCGTATTAACATTAGCCCGGCGGACAGGCCGCAGACCTTAGGCACAAACGCATTGGCGACCCTTAGCGATGCGCTCACAAATCAAAAGTGATACTATTTAACTAACCTATGTCTTCTACGAAGACAACAACCTCAGTACTGATTGTTGCGGTTATACTACCGTTCTTATTGTCAGCCACACCTGTATCAGCCCAATCCGCGCCCCCCGCTCAGTCACCGACCTGCTCAGTGAGTTCTACGGCTTCGGATGTCGCTGAGTTCACGGGTGTAATTATCGCGCAAGGAGCCGGCCTGTTTGCCGCCAGTACACTGACTGATTTCCTGAGCGGCCTCCCCGTAGTGGGAGGAGCTTTTAAGGGTGTCAGCGATTTAATAGGTTACATATTTCAGAAGTGGGTCGGCGCTGTAATCTTTGGTGTCATCGCGAGCGCTGCAGTGTGGCTATCTGGACTATTACTCCAATTCGCGATAGCTATGAACACTAATTTACTAACCAGTAACGCTGTTGTCCACGCGGCGTATGGAATCAGCTTAGGCCTGGTAAACATGATTATAGTCCTGGCAATAATTGCGACTGCTTTTGGGGTGATGCTCAGAAGTCAAAAATGGGGAGCTAAAAATCTTTCCAAAATAATAATAGTTGCCCTACTAGTCAACTTCAGCTTATTCATAGCGGGCTCAATCGTGGATGTTGGAACTAGTGCTACTCAAAGTATGGCGGCTAGTGTTTGTGGGGGAAACTTTGTAAGTAAATTCAATATCGCGACGATATACAACAACCTATCCGGTGCATTCAGTGGCGGCAGCCTCGCTACCCGGGCCCTAGCCAGTTACGCAAACGTCTTCCTGGCCGCATTTATAACTTTGATCGCGGCGCTTACCCTATTGGCTGTAACCGTTTTCTTGGTAGCTAGGTTTGTCGTCCTGACTATACTACTAGGAATAGCCCCGATAGCCTGGATTGGTTTCATGTTGCCGGGGATAAACGTTCCCGGACTCGGAAACGCGTGGAGTGGTTGGTGGGATAAGTTTCTGAAGTGGGTATTCTTTGGGCCAATAATGCTTTTCTTTTTATGGCTAACCAGTGTATTGCTCCAGTGGTTGGGCAGCGGCGAGGCTGCCCAGATAATGGCTGCAGGAGGACTAGCCGCGGGACTCGGCCAGATCGTGGCGGTAGTAATAATGATGTTGGGCGGTTTGTACGTCGCGTTCAAGGCTGGCGGCGGCATAGCCACCGTGGCTATTGCAGGCGCTGGTTTTGGAGCCCTTGCAATAGGCAAGGCAGCAAACCGCGTTCAGTCGGCGGCTGCACTTAGGGCTAACTTACTCCTCAGTAAGGGGCCCCCAGAGGGGGCGGTGGGGAGGATTTTACATAAGGGACAGATAGGTCTGCTCCAAAACGTTGCCAGAAGCGTCTCTGTTCAGAAAGACATAGGTAAGCTGGTGTCTGGTGTGGGAGTGAAATTACCCGAGGGGGCAAAAATAGGGGCGGAATTAATTGACGAAAAGGCGTTTGATAAAGAGTCTACTGCCAGCATCCTAAACAGGTTCGCTGGCTTCAGGGGGGCTGAACTGGTAAGCGTTTTGTCGGTCTTGAACAAAAGGGGTGATCTGTCAAAGGTGCCAGCCGATAGGTACATGAACGGCCATACCAAGAGCCTGTTTACGGCCTATAACAAAAGCTTCGGCGACGTAGAGAAGGGGGCAGCTGCAACTCTCGCGGCTTGGTCAGCTTTCAATGGCGGCGACGCAACTAAAGATCTAGCTGAAGAGGAGATGAAGAAGTTCTATCTCGGCTTAACCGACAAAGATAGAGCTAAGATGCCGTTTAACGGCGTGTACGGCGACTACGACAGCAAGAACCCGTTCCTTGGTATGTCAGCTGATGACCTCAAACGATTCCGTAGCGTAACCACCAAAGGTATACTGGCCAACCCAGGAGAGTTAAATAAGGTGGCTCCAAAATTGAAAGCACAGAACTTTGACAACCTTTTTGAGGCGGTGGTGAAAGAGGCCATACCCGACCACGAAATAGAAGGTAAGATTGTTAAAGATATGGCCAAGAACGAATTGGTTAAGTTCCGCAAACAAATTATGGCCGAACTGAAAGAGAAGCGTGAGGATATACACAAGGCTTTCTCCAAGACATTAGCTCGCCATGAAACTGGGTTGGATGTCGGGGAAGAAGAGGAAGAAAAGAAAGAAGAAAGTGCACCAGAAGAAAAACTTACAGAAAAGAAGTAGGTAACCATGCTGGACGTCCCCCGCGAAGATGTTTTGAAACGCTGGGATGAATTACCCGATAGTCTTCGCGAAGCTATGTTTTCCGACGAGAACGCGGATTTCCTAGACAATTTATGTTTAGTATATAAGTTGGGTCCGCGAGCCTCCAGCGACTTGTTCACAATCATCAGTAACGTGCTGCATGGCTTTATCCGCCCCAGCGACTTCGCTAAAGAAATTGCAGGTGGTTTGGGTCTCGACCCCAATATCTCCAACCGTATAGCCTCCGAGGTGGACGCTAAAATATTCGCGCCGATCATGGCAGATTTGGAAACTGCATATAGGCCCGTAGGCGCGCCTACCCCAACCACAACGCCATCCGGGGTCGGTACTGTAGAACCCGCACAGGCAGCGACGATCAAACCCAAAGAGGATATTCTACTTAAACCATCTGTTACTGAAACGCCCTTCATCCTCCACCAGCACGAAGAAGAAACAAAACCGCAGGTTGAGGCTGCGCCGGTTGCGACGTCCCCGCTTCGCCCTATGTTTTACAAAGCCCCAACCACCCCGCCGCCAGTAGAAGAAAAAGCGCTTGAATCGCGGCCTATCGCAGCGCGGCTTGAATTAGGGGTTGAGGTACAACCAGTCCAAGAAAGCGCCCCTAAAATTTCCCGCACTCCTCGCGAGGAAATCCGCCAAGTGAACTACTCCGAGCTACGCACACCATTGGACAATCCATTCTCCGGTACGCCTAAACCGCAGGAAAATAAAAAAGAGGACAAACAACCTGCCAAGAAGCCATCCGTACCGGATACGAATGTAGTGAATTTAAAGGACCTGCCGCTTTAGGCGCGGGTCCCAAAACGGTTAGGAATTCACCACCAAAAGCGTTAAAATCTATGGGACATGCAGTTTCAAGTCCCGCAATTCATCGAAACCGAGGACAAAATTGTTGGGCCGTTTACGTTGCGCCAGTTCCTGTACATCGCCGCGGCAACGATTGTTAGCTTCCTGTTGTATTTCATTCTCGCACTTTGGTTGTGGGCGATTGTGGCAGCGGTGCTGGAGGGCGCCGCCCTGACCCTTGCCCTTCTTAAGATAAACGGACGACCAATGACTGTTTTTGCCGTCTCTGCGTTCTCGTACGTCTGGAGTCCGAGGGTCTATGTGTTCCGTGCGCCGGCGCCAGCCGGAATACCGACTATGCCGACGGTAGCCCCCGGCGTAAAGCGTCCAGCGGCCGGCCTTGGGCAAAACTTGCGCAGCTTACTGGATAGACTCTCCACTTCAAAGGAGGCAATCCCCGAACGCGAACAGCCACTGCCTGAAGTTTTGCGGGCCACCACTCGCGAATCAACCAAAGAACGCTATGAACTTATCAGAAAGATAACTGGCGAGGGCGAGGTGGCTCGGAGGGTAGACTACAGATAAATGGACGGCACGGGACAAAATAAAACTCAAGATTTTGTGGACATAAAAGCCATCGTAGATGGCGTGGTTGTGCTGAAAAACGGTGGACTGCGCCGGATTGTGGCTGTCGACGGCGTGAACTTCGACCTCAAATCTGAAGAAGAGCAAAATATAATAACCTATGCCTACCAAAACCTACTAAACTCTTTGGATTTTTCTCTACAGGTTTTCATCCATTCCCGCAAACTCAACATCGAGGATTATTTGAGAATGCTTGAAGAGCGCCGCGACGGCGAGACAAATAACCTAATGAAAGCCCAGATTAGTGAATACCTCGCTTTCATAAAATCTTTCGTTGAATCCAACGCGGTTATGACCAAAAGTTTTTTTGTGGTCGTGCCATTCGATCCAGTGACCATCCCTGGCGGCGGCGCGGCGGCGTCTCTATTAGGGACAGTTACCGGCAGACGCAAAGCGGCTGAAACCCAGCCCGTCAGCACAACCGTGGAGCCAAGTCACCGCGATCAACTCGCGCAACGGGTTGAACAAGTTATAACCAGCTTAAGGCAGGTCGGTCTTCGGGTAGTTGCCCTCGAAGATCCGGAACTCCTGGAGCTCTTATACAACTTCTACAATCCCAGCGCGATTGAGAAAGGGAGAGATCTTAAACTGCGCGAAGGCGGCGAAGTTGAAGACGTCCTCGCCCCGCAGACAATCGAGATTGGTCAAGGTCATCTTAAGCTGGGCGAAAGATTCTCGAGATCATTCTTCGTGCTTAATTATCCGCGTTATCTTTCAAGCGGCTGGTTTTCGCAGCTTATAAACCTGCCGGAATTATCCGACATCTCAATCTTTGCGCATCCGGTCGACACCTCTATTGCCCTGCGCAATCTGCGCAAAAAAGCGGCGCAAATCGAATCGCAGATTATCGAGGCGCAGGAAAAAGGACTGGTGCGCGACCCGGTTTTGGAAACGGCTTTGCGTGACGTTGAAACACTCCGCGACTCGCTGCAACAGTCGCAAGAAAAATTGTTCGAAATCGGCATTTATATGACTATCTACGCCGACGATCACAAAGGTTTAAATAAAATCGGCGCAGAGGTGGACAATATATTTCAGAGCAAATTGGTGGATGTAAAAGCAGCAACTTTCGAACAAATAAACGCCTTCTCGTCTGTCGCGCCGCTGGGTTTGGACAAAATAGGTATTCACACACCGATGGATTCTGGCCCGGCTTCGTCAATTTTCCCATTTGTATCACTGGATCTCACCTCCGACCAAGGGATTCTTTACGGCATCAACCGCCACAACAACACCCTAATTATTTTCGACCGATTCTCGCTCGAGAATGCCAACATGGTCGTGTTCGCCAAGGCTGGGGCGGGAAAATCTTACGCCACCAAACTCGAAATTATCCGCTCGCTGATGATGGGCACAGATGTGATTGTGGTTGATCCCGAAAACGAGTACCTAACTCTCGCCGAAGCGGTTGGGGGCACGGTGCTTAAAATATCTTTGGATTCAGAGAACAATATTAATCCGTTCGATATCCCCGCAATTCCCAAAGACGAAGAGCCGGCAGAAGTTCTGAAATCGCATATCGTTAACCTATCGGGGCTATTAAAGTTAATGTTAGGTGAGATATCCGCGCCGGAGGAGGCGTTAATCGACCGTGCGCTCACTGAAACCTATGCTTCTAAAGATATCTCGCCAGACAAAGATTTCAGCAAAGCGACGCCGCCACTCCTAGAAGATTTGGAGACAATCCTGCGGGGAATGGAGGGTGGCAAAAATATGGCCGAACGCCTTTACCGCTTTACCAAAGGCAGTTACGCTGGGTTTACTAATAAACCCAGTAATATAAACACCGCGAATCGCCTGGTGGTTTTCTCGATCCGTGATTTGGAGGACGAACTCCGTCCTATCGCGATGTATATCATCCTCAATTTTATCTGGAACTTAGTCCGCGCGGAACTTAAAAAGCGGATTATGGTAATCGACGAGGCATGGTGGATGATGAAATATCCCGACAGTGCTTCATTCTTGTTTGGTTTAGCCAAACGTGGCAGGAAATATTACCTCGGGATTTCAACTATCACTCAAGACGTCGAAGATTTCTTGAACTCGCCGTACGGCCGACCGATTATTACTAATTCTTCTCTGCAGTTGTTGTTGAAACAAGCACCGGCAACCATTGACCAGACCGCCAAAGCATTCAACCTCACCGAAATCGAGAAAAATTATTTATTGGAGGCGGATATTGGACAGGGATTGTTTGTCGCCGGTTTAAAGCACGTCGCGATTCAAATCGTGCCCTCT
>DAIDBC010000057.1 GCA_027310265.1 Candidatus Colwelliibacteriota bacterium | reverse complement strand
CGAGGTGATCGATGTCATCGCCCTCGGACTGGTCAGAGGAATTCAACCTCACCAGTTCCTGCACAATCTTCACTATATCCTCGAGTATTAGCAGACGACTGGAAGAATTTTTGATACCTAAACGCTGGTTTAACTTAAACCTACCGACCACCGAGAGGTCGTAACGATCCGGTTTTTGGAACATGCCTTCGATTGTTCTTATTGCATCGGCGGCGGTTGCAAGGTCGCCCGGACGGATACGCTTGTAGATTTCAAGGTAGGCCTCATCGACAGTATGGGAGGCGTCTTTCTTTAGGGTAGGTTCAATCACCTTGCCGAAAGTGGAAATTATGTCTTCGTCTTTCAGGCCAAAAGTACGGAGGAGTGAGGTTACCGCGACTTTACGGTGACGGTCGATTTTCACCCCCACTGCGCCGTCAGAATCGGTTTCAAACTCCAGCCAAACTCCACGGTTGGGAATTAACTTGGCACCGAAAAGTTTACGGCCGCGGTAGGTACTGGCGGTGAAATAAACGCCCGGGGAGCGGATCAGTTGCGACACAATTACACGCTCCACTCCATTAATAATAAAAGTGCCGCGATCGGTCATAAGCGGGTAATCGCCCAAATAGACTTCCTGCTCTTTCTGGATTTTCAGTTTCTTGTTGGAAAGCTTCACCCTGACGCGGAGCGGCGCTTCGTAGGTTATCCCCTTCGCGATCGATTCTTCTTCGGAATGCTTGGGGTCTCCAAAACCGTAATCCAAAAAATGGATCTCAATGTCTTTCCCGGAATAATCCGAAATCGGCGAGATCTCATCAAAAAGTTCGCGCAGGCCTTTATCCTGAAACCAGCGGTAGGAGTCAAGCTGGATGGTGACCAGGTTGTGCTGCGGCAAGAAATTGCCGGGGTGGGATGAAAATTTTCTTACTGGTAGTTTGGCGGGCATTAAATAAATCCCCTAGGGGTTGTCGAGGGTTGGTATTTAAACGTTTTTAGGCGTTTTATTCCAAATATTTGACAATATTTCTGTTGTGTTCGTCAAGGGTTTTTGCAAAAATGGTTTTCTTGGTTTCGGGATCGGACAGGAAGAACCAGTACGGCGACGGCGCCGGGTGGACCGCTGCGTAAATCGCGTCGGCGCCCGGGTTACCAATTGGTGAGGGCGGCAGACCGGTATAACGATAGGTGTTGTATCCGGAAGAGTCGGCGAAATCAGCAGGTTTTAGTGGGTAACACTTTGTTTCTCCCCGCGTCTGCAACTCCTTTGCATAACAAAGGGTGGCGTCGATCTGGAGCGGCATACCGTTATCGAGTCGTTTCCAGACTATCCCGGAAACTTTTGCGCGATCGCTGCCATCCGAGGGCACTTCCCGCTCAATTAACGACGCAACCGTGAGTGTGTCTTTGAAACTACGGTTACCCGTGAAATACAGTGCGGCGTTGGAGTTGAAAGCGTCCATAAATTTTTGAAAAACGACTTCCGGCGAGGATGGAGCGAAGAATTCGTACGTATCTGGGAAAAGGTATCCTTCAAGATTTCGGGGCAAATCCTCGTTATTGAATACGCCCTTCGCTTTCAACTCTTTATTTATATCGGCAACAGTTGCCCCCGGAGGGATGGTTACCGTAACCTTAACGGCCGGTTTTATTTCCGCGGCGCGGTGCCAAGAAACTAGTATGTAAAGAACTATTAAGCCGAGAAGGGCGAAACCAAACGCCCAAAATAACTTTTGACGCATCTAAAAAGCCGCCCGCCCGGCGATATGTCGAATAATACCGACTAAAGCGGAGACTGTCAACAGGTTGGAGCCGCCGTAACTTACCAGAGGCAATCCGATCCCGATGACCGGCAAGATGCCCAAATTGGAACCGAGATTTATGATCAGGTGGGCAACGATAAAAATAGCCGTACCGATGCAAACAAAACGCGAGAAATTATCCCCGGCCATAAGCCCGACCCGCAGTATCCTCGCAACTAAGAGTAAAAGGCAGCGAGTAACGTGAGCGCCCCAAAAATCCCCCACTCTTCCGTGAACGCAGAGAAAGCAAAATCGGTCGCGGCCGCGGGGAGGAAACCTAACTGCACCTGCGTTCCTTGTTCAAATCCCTTGCCGAAAAATCCGGCGGATCCAACCGCTATCTTTGCTTGAATAACGTTATAGTTTATACCCAAGGGTTCGTAAGAGGGATTGAACAGCCCACGGATGCGTTCTTTCTGGTAACTCGCGAGCCCGAAATTCCACGCAAACACCCCGGCTACCGCAAAAATTAGGAAAAACGCGAGAATATACCGCCACGGTATGCCGCTAACCAGAAGATATCCAAACCAGATCGCGAAAATAACCAAGGCGGTTCCGGTGTCCGGTTGCAAAAGTACAAAGACGGTTGGAATGATAAAGTAAGCGAAAGAAACAGCGATGGTCCCCCAGTGCGCAATTGAAACGTGCCGCAAAGCAAAAAATCTAGAAAGAAGCACAATAAGCGCGGCCTTCATAAACTCGGATGGTTGGAGTTGGAAAGACCCGATGCTAATCCAGCTCCTATGGCCGCGCACAGCAGGTGCGACAAGATAAGTGAAAATTAGTAGCGCAAGTACGGCCAGATAAATTCCTAGTATGACCCAGCGGTAGCTGAAAGCCGCACGCAGGTTAAGCCGCGGTAGGGCAAAAATTACGATGAGCGCAAGCGCAGCCCAGATGAGTTGACGCGTAAAGAGTTGTGAACTGATCGAAGCCTGGGTGACTAATCCGGCGACGATTAGAAAAAGCACCGAGCCCAAAAGCCATGGATCAGTTCTTAACCACTTCATAGAATACCTTGGTTTGGGCGCGATCCACGGAATCAAGCAAACGACCTAACGGCGGGAAGTATATCCGCAGCTGCGTCGTACTGAATGGCGCAATGTTTTCTACGTCGGCGGCGGAAGCGCCCAATATATTACCCTTGGAGTCGAAAAGTAACGCAGCGAAACGCGCAAGCAGAAAGTTGGATGGCGAGTTGTTTGCGACCGCGCCGTCGACTTCCCCGCCGGATGTGACCAAGTTGGTTGTAACACCGCTTATTTGTAAATCGTAGTCGGTAAAACTGGTCGTAGGTGTCCAGGATACGTTGCTTACTGTAAGCGGAGCAAGCGGTTGTTCAACGTTCGCCGCCGCGGAAGGAAAATTGGGGAAAACCAAGTAACGTGTGCCGCCGGGTGGAATATAAGAAGTGCCACTAATGGTAGTTATCGGTACACCCAATACGCTCCAGACCTCAACGCTGTAATTGAAACTCGAAACGGCGTAGTCGATAGAGGGATTCACAATTTTGGCGAAAAGGATTGACTGATTGGTGCCACCCGGGAAGATACGTGGCGCCGCGGATATGTCCAGTTTCAGGTTCTTGACTGCACAAGAAACGCAAGGGCCGCCGCAATCCACACCGGTCTCGCCTCCGTTTTTGACGTTATCGAAACAACTGGGAGCTTTATAAAACCAAGTACGATAGACCGCGAAAACAACAAGCGCGATGACCACCAGGTAGAAAACGCCGTAGATCAAAAGTTTAAGTGTGCGATTCATCGCTGAAATTATAACCGATCAAGGCGGCAACAAAAAATTCCCCCGCCGGGTGGCGGGGGAATTTTGTTTTCTTGAAATGCCAGCAAACCCTACTTTCGCCTTTTGGACTATCATCAGGGCTCGGTGCTTTCACTTCTCTGTTCGGAATGGGAAGAGGTGGTACACACCGGGCTAAATCACTAGCAGAAACAAATTATCACAGAATATCAGAACCTGTCCAGACAATAGCTCCCAAGTGCTTAGGGATTATTGTTTGGGCAGGTTCTTGGTAAAAGTAAACTTAACGAAACGGGCCTTAGGATAGCCGGCTTTCATTTGAAATCGATCTATTAGTACTCCTCGGCTACACGCATTACTGCGCTTACACCTAGAGCCTATCAACCTGGTAATCTTCCAGGGATCTACACCTAATCTTGGGAGGGGCTTCGCACTTAGATGCTTTCAGCGCTTATCCCGCCCGAACATAGCTACCCGGCGCTTCAGTTGGTACCAAAGCCGGTAGACCAGAGGTTCGTTCAACCCGGTCCTCTCGTACTAGGGTCAACTTCCCTCAAGTGTTTAACGCCTGCAGCAGATA
>DAIDBC010000047.1 GCA_027310265.1 Candidatus Colwelliibacteriota bacterium | reverse complement strand
GGTACTAGCTGCAACAAGATACGTTATGAAAAGAAAACAGACACGCGGATTGGAAAGCCGACGCTTCAAGTCGGGCATGAAAAATATCGGTCTAGTACCGTGCACCGGGTTCAGCTCGGAACGCATATCGTGGCTATCTGCTAATAAGGTAGCCATCGCACCGCCGACTCCATCGGCGGGACAACGACTGCGGGCCAAGTAAGGTAGCCCACAGGCGTTCAAACTAAACACGGCCGGATTAGAAATAGTCCCGGCCTGTTTTGTTTTCTAAAGTGTATTGGTGTGCTCCCGGAGGGAATCGAACCCCCACTTCCTGGTTCGAAGCCAGACGTGATATCCATTTCACCACGGGAGCGAGTGAGAAGGAGTAAATGCCCACGGTATTTACATCCTTCGAACGCTGCTCACGCACCGGAGGTGGTACGGGAGCAGGCGAGAAGATGCTCCACAAAGTTTTATCATGCGGCAACCCCGCAGGGCAACAACCGCTATATAATGAAATGAACTGAATGATTGCGCCAGATACTCCGCTACAGGATATAAAAGGCATCGGACCGCGCTTCCTTGCGCGCCTAAATAAACTGGGATTGAAATCGGTGCGCGACTTGCTGTACCACTTCCCCACCCGATATGAGGACAGGAGTGAAATTGTGCAGATTGCAACCCTCCAACCCGGTGACGTAACAACGATCCAGGCTGACGTGCGGAAAATGAAACTGAACCGTTCCTGGAGAAAAAGAATGTTCGTGATTGAAGCGGTCTTAGGCGATGCGTCCGGCGAGATTCCGGCCGTTTGGTTCAACCAAACTTACATCAAAAACACCCTCAAACCCGGAACTATCGCCAACTTCTCCGGGAAAGTGGCTCTTAGGAAAAACAAACTGTATTTATCCAGTCCGGTTTACGAGGTGGTCGGGAAGGCGGGCGAGAAGGAAGTCAGCTACGATGACGCGGACGCCGGCATTATCCAAGCGCATACTAAACACACCGGCCGGCTGGTTCCGGTTTATCCCGAAACGCGCGGGCTCACTTCCCGCGGATTGCGTTATTTAATCCAGCCAATCTTAGAAAAACTTGAACCGCTGAATGAGTTCCTACCGACGGAAGTCTTGAAAAATTACAATCTGCCGGAGATAAATGGAGCGCTGAACGCGATCCACTTCCCTGAAACACAGGACGGAGCAAAGAGGGCTAGAAACCGCTTTTCATTTGAAGAACTTTTTCTACTGCAATTAAAAGTCCTGCGCGAGAAACTTGCACTCGCCAAAGAAAAAGCGCACGAGATATACGGGGACGACAAGTTAATACGCAGACTGATTGCTGGGCTGCCTTTCAAACTGACCGGCTCGCAGGAAAAATCGCTTAACGAAGTTTTAGGAGACCTAAAACGCGGCCGGCCGATGAACCGGCTGCTGCAGGGTGATGTCGGCTCGGGAAAAACCATCGTAGCCGGCATCGCGGCATATGTCGTCGCCGATAACGGCTACCAGGTTGCGTTTATGGCGCCGACTGAAATACTCGCGAGGCAGCATTACGCCACGCTCAAAAAATTCTTTCCGGAATTCAGCCGCGGACTGGGGCTTCTAACATCCAAAGAGGCGCGTGTCTACTACGGCGACGGCCTCGAGAACGAACTTAAAAAATCGGCCTTCGTTAACGAGACTGGCGCCAGGAAAATAAAAGTGGTAGTGGGCACGCACGCGCTTATCGAGAAAAACTTGGAATTCAAAGATCTGGCGCTGGTCGTAATCGACGAACAGCATAGGTTCGGCGTGAAACAGCGGGCCGCGCTGCAGAGGACGAACGGCGAAAAATTGGTACCGCATCTTTTGTCGATGTCGGCAACGCCGATCCCCCGTACGCTGATGATGACCGTCTTCGGCGACTTGGATTTATCTCTCATCAGCGAGCTGCCAGGCGGCAGGAAAAGCATCGTGACCAAAATCGTCGCGCCGGGGAACCGCGATAAGGCCTACGCCTTTATTCGCGGGCAAGTACGAAAGGGCAGACAGGGGTTCGTAATATGTCCGAGAATTGAGAGAACTACAAACAATGAACCACAAACCGCCAACGCACTTCGGACTACAAACGCGAACTGGGATGAAGTAAAGGCAGTTAAAGAAGAGTACGAAAAATTAAAAAACAAAATCTTCCCGGACTTAAAAGTCGGGATGATCCACGGAAAGATGAAAAACGAAGATAAAAATAAAACGATGGCGGCATTTATGAACGGCGACGTCGATTTGATTGTTTCGACATCGGTGGTTGAAGTGGGAGTGGATGTGCCGAACGCGACGATAATGATGATTGAGGATGCCGACCGCTTCGGCCTCGCCCAGATTTACCAGTTCCGCGGGAGAGTGGGACGCGGTGAGTATC
>DAIDBC010000016.1 GCA_027310265.1 Candidatus Colwelliibacteriota bacterium | reverse complement strand
CTATAATGTAGCGATGCATATATTTGTTAAAGCCACCGGTTTAGATCTTACCGGACCGCTTAAAACCTATATCGAGGACAAGATTAGCAGTCTAAACAAACTGCTTGCGCGTTTTGACCCCGATACCGTGAAAATACAGGTGGAGATTGCGCGGGTGAACCGGCATCACCGTCGGGGCGAAGTTTATCGAGCTGAGGCAAACATGGAACTGCCCCAGGATGTTTTGCGCACAGAGGATACTGGCGATGACGTCCGCGCGGCCGTCGACGCCCTGAAAGACAAACTTAAGAGAGAAATAGATTCTTACCTCTCGCGGCACGGCAAGGATCACCATCGCGGACGCGGCGAGGAACAATAACCCAATGGCATTGAAAGATTTATGGAAGCGACTTTGGTCGCGTTCGGGTGAACCCAAAAACGAACTTGCCTCGATTGCGGCGCTTGAGAGCGGGATTAAATCGCTTTCCGATCAGCAACTCAAAGAAGAAAGCCTCAAACTAAAAAAAGAAATCACGGGTGGCAAAAGTCTGGATGAAATTTTGCCCCGCGCTTTTGCGCTTGTCCGTGAGTCTTCTCGCCGCACGCTCGGCCAGCGTCATTTTGACGTGCAGTTGTGGGGCGGGATAGTCCTGCATCGCGGAGCCGTCGCCGAGATGATGACCGGTGAGGGCAAGACGCTTGCCGCAACCGCTCCGACTTATCTAAACGCCTTATCCGGCAAGGGAGCGCACGTAATCACAGTAAACGACTATCTGGCCAAGCGGGATACTGTATGGATGGGTCAGATTTATGATTTTCTGGGACTGTCTGTCGCCTGCATCGTGCATGATGAAGCTTTTATTTATGATCCTTCTTGGCGCGTCTCGGCGGAAGAAGCAGCCGCGGCGGATAAAGAGCGCGACACAACAGGCAGTTTCAAGGTTAAGCAGGAATTCCTTAGGCCTATTTCGCGCCGGGAAGCTTATCGCGCCGACATTCTCTACGGCACAAGTCACGAATTCGGCTTCGATTACCTCCGGGACAACCTGGCGCCCAGCCCCGAATTACAGGTCCAGCGCGAGCCTAATTACGCCATCATCGACGAGGTGGATTCGATACTGATCGATGAAGCCAGGACGCCGCTTATCATTTCGTACCCCGATACCGAGTCATCGGATTATTATCGTTTGTTCACGCGGGCGGTCGGCCACCTGAAACCGGAGGAGGATTATGTGGTGGATGAGAAACTGCGTTCAGTCGAAATCACCGAGCATGGCATCGACAAAGTTGAGCATCTGGCCGGCATCAAAAATCTCTTTGCGGTGGAGAATATGCGCTTAGTTCATTATCTGGAGGAAAGCCTCAAAGCCAAAGCGCTTTTCCAGCGTGACCGCGATTACGTGGTGCGCGAGGGTGAAGTGATCATCGTCGACCAGTTTACTGGCCGGCTGATGTTTGGACGCAGATATTCCGGCGGCCTGCATCAAGCAATTGAAGCTAAGGAAAACGTGCGGGTGCAGAATGAATCAAAAACCCTGGCGCAGATCAGCATCCAAAACTATTTCCGCCTGTACAAAAAATTGGCAGGCATGACCGGAACGGCCCAGACTTCCGCGGAGGAATTCCATAAAGTTTATAAGCTTGAAGTTGTTTCAATCCCACCGAACCGCCCACTGGTGCGTAAGGATAATTCGGATGTGGTCTACAAAACCTTCGACGCCAAACTACACGCGCTCACGGATGAAGTGAAAACCAGGCACGAACTTGGCCAGCCCGTCTTGATCGGTACGGTCTCGATTGAGAAAAACGAAGTCGTCTCACAACACCTCCGTGCCGCCGGTGTCCCGCACGAAGTGCTGAATGCTAAAAACAACGAGCGGGAGGGTGCGATAGTCGCCCAAGCTGGCAGACTTGGGGCGGTCACGGTCGCAACCAACATGGCCGGACGCGGCGTGGACATCATTTTAGGCGGCAACCCCCCCAGTGCCGAGGAGGCTGAAAAGGTGAAAGCACTAGGCGGATTGCACGTGGTTGGCACCGAGCGGCACGAGGCAAGGCGGATCGACAACCAACTCCGCGGACGTTCCGGCCGGCAGGGTGACGCCGGTTCCTCGCAGTTTTTCCTGTCACTGGAAGATGACTTGATGAGAATTTTCGGCGGCGACCGTATCAAGCGCCTGATGGAACGTTTCGATTTGCCGGACGACACACCGATCGAGGCGGGATTGGTTTCTAGGGCCATTGCCCAGGCGCAAAGCAGGGTGGAGGGCATAAACTTCGATATCCGCAAGAATCTTTTGGAATACGATGACGTTTTGAACAAACAGCGTTTGGTGGTTTACGGTAAAAGACAACGTCTAATCACAGCGATTGGCGTGAATGGCATCAAGACGATTTTGGACGAGGCTATCAAAAACCAGTTTGAGAAAATTGAGCAAAACGAGGCAGCATTGCAGGAGTTACCCAAGGTGTTAAAAGAAATTGGCGTGCCGGGTATAAAGGATGAGGTAGATATTGACCAAGCACGACAGATGTTTCTAGACCGCGCTGAAAAACTCTCGCATTCGGCAGAATTGGGCCGGCAACTTCTGGGCGTGATGGATTTCTTATGGATGAACCACCTCGAAGATATTGAGGCTTTGGTTGAGTCGGTCCGCATCCGTGCCTACGGCCAGAAAGATCCGTTGGTTGAATACCGCCGCGAAAGTTTCAACCTTTTTAACGCGATGACAGCAAACTTCGATGGCTGGATTTTCAGCAATTTGTTCCGCATCGCTGAAATCCCAGCTGGCGCTGTGGAACTGAAAGCCGCTCCCAAGCCGGCGGATATTTCGGTAAAGAAAGTCGGTCGCAACGATCCTTGCCCCTGCGGCAGCGGCAAAAAATATAAGAAATGCCACGGAAAGTAGTTAAGAAAAAGAAGCCAGTCATAGTTGCGGTAAGTGGCGGGTTTGACCCCTTGCATATCGGTCACGTGCGGATGTTCCAAGAAGCTAGAAAGTTGGGAGATGTACTGGTGGTGATTTTGAATAACGATAACTGGCTCGCCAAGAAAAAGGGTTTCGCGTTTATGCCCGAAAAGGAGCGGGCGGAACTGCTTAAAGAAATTAGATGGGTCGATAGGGTTTTGTTGACTGGTCATAAGCCTAATCCTAAGGATATGAGCGTGGTTGCGGAACTGCGCAGGTTGAAGCCGCACATCTTTGCGAACGGCGGCGATAGGAAAAAAGGAAACATCCCCGAAGTACCGGTTTGCGAGGAGTTGGGAATTAGAATGGTATTTAACATGGGCAAAGGAGGTAAAATACAATCAAGCTCGTGGCTTTTGGACGGATTTTTGAAAGAACGAAATGGTTGAAAGTTGCGTATTTTGCAAAATCGCTAACGGAGCGATAAAAGCCGCCAAGATCTGGGAAGATGGCGAGTTCGTCGCAGTTTTAGACATTAACCCAAACACTAAGGGTATGACCCTGCTTTTGACCAAGGAACATTATGATTCCTATGCTTTCGATATGCCGGAGGATGTTTATTCGAGGTTTATGCTGGCCGCTAAGAAGGTATCAGGTGTACTTGAAAGGGGGTTGAACGTAAAGCGGGTGGCGTTGGTTATGGAGGGAATGGGAATAAATCACGCCCATCTTAAATTTTATCC
>DAIDBC010000005.1 GCA_027310265.1 Candidatus Colwelliibacteriota bacterium | reverse complement strand
CCGAAAACATAGGCGAATATTTTGTTGACCGCGAGACACACGGCTATCAGAAACAGTCCGGAAAACACCAGACCGGCTGGCTCGTACGGTAGCAAACCGAAGAAGGAAAAAATTACGGCTACAATCCAAAGCATAGCAACGTAGTAAAGAACCAGTCGATACATCGTCGTGCGATTCAAAAAATTGTCAACAATCTTAAACATTTTTGTCAGCATACTTATCGAAACTGCTGGTCATCGTCGCCGTACCATTTTTGTCGATCATATACCCCTCGAAGCCGTCTAAGTCTTCAATGAAATCGATACCTTTGCTGCCCATCGCGAAGGCGGCGGTAGCAAAACGATCCGCCTCGTAAACGTCGGGTCCGATGACGGTTAGACTAACTATCTCGGTGGCCGGTCGGCCGCTTCTAGGGTCGTAAATATGTTCACCACGAATATACGTCCCTGAAGTGGCTATACCGCAATTGCTCAAACGTATGGCTTTAATTATTTCCTGTTGGTTAAAAGGATTGCGGATACCAATCGCCCACTTTTTCCCTTCACTGTTTTTGCCGCACGCCTCTATGTCCCCGCCGGCATCGATGTAGAAGTTTTTGATACCGTCTTTGCGCAAAATATTCGCGGCGTTCCGAATTGACCAGCCTTTAACCAGACCCGACGGATCAATTTTCCCGGACGGAGTAACAATATCGAAATAGCCGCCGGTCTCTTCTTTGGTCTCGTTGGCCAAAGTAAAAATGACTTTCATATCGTCGCTGTAATCAGTCTCTTCGACTTCGCCGTTATTGATTCCGGTTATCTCGCTGTCCGCCTTATAAGTACTGAACTTACGATCAACGTAATCGAAATACTGAAAAATCTTATCGAATGCTCCAGCGGACGCAGAGGTATCAGTTATCTCAACTGTTATTGGCATCCCCATTAAAATCCTGGTTTCTTTCATAATCAGTTTCTGGCCCGGGCGAGTGCGGAAGCGAGTGACTCGCGGAACGCACCACTGGTCTGGGTAGCCCCGGAGACAACATCGACGTTCGCGCTTTGGATTTGTATTGCCTCTTGCTTCAACTGCGGCATTGCCTGCGTATTTATTTCGACCGAGGTACGGCGGTCGCGGGGATAATCCAAAAACTGCACATCAGTAATGCGGCCGGACTGGATTGCAACTTTCACCTGAACATTTCCGTAGTAAGCATCAGCGACGCTGCCGGTGTACGAACCATCCTTATAAGCGGCGGTGGAAACCGTAGGATGAGGTATCGGCACGGGCGCGGGGGGGACACTGGCTGGATGCGCGTTTGCGGCAGAACTAACCGATCCGTCTTCCCCTTCGTCATCAAAGGCGCGCGAGGGCTGCGCCGGCGGGAGGCTGATGCGAATATCGTTCGAGCCGCTAAAGCGTTGAAATACGACGTAGAGCACAAAAACTACTACGACAGACGAAGACAATACGAACTTTTTCATATTTGATGGGGTAACCGCGCATTTAAAAATACGTGACGGTTGACACGGTTGTTTCTATTACAAATCGCTGCAGGAGTTTGGTGCACTAACGCACGATAAACCCGCGGAGTAAAACCAGCGCGCGGCGGTGACGGCTTTTGACGGTGTTCAGCGGTTCCTTGGACAGCTCGGCGATTTCTTGAAAGGTGAAACCGCTGTTGTAATGCAATAGCAATACCTCGCGATATTTCGGATGGAGTTTATTTATAGCTTCCGTCAACTTATCGGTAAAATCTGATCGTTCGAAAATCTTATCCGGTAGGGGCGCGGTGTCGGCCGCCGACTCCAAAAGCGGGTTATCCCCCCCTTCGTCTTCGAATTCCGAGAATGAGCGCGGTTTTTTCTTGCTCAACCAGTTTAAAGACGCGTTCTTTGCAATCGCAAAAATCCAGGTTTTGAATTTTTTGGCGCGATCAAACTTTCGGATGTTCCTCCAGACACTTACGAATACATCTTGTGTGATGTCTTCGGCGTCGCCGGAGCTGCCGACATAGCGGTAAACAAAGCCGTAAATCGGCCTTAAGTAGCGTTCAATGATTGTGTGCAAGGCTGCTTCGTTGCCATCCAGATATTCCGCAACGAGCTGTTCATCAGTTGGCATTTCTCAAGATTTGAACGTGGTTTGTGCGGAGACGGGAGGCACTTCGCTATTCGAACACGCTCATTTCACTCGCTTTTAGAAACCCTCGGTTTCTAACATCCGCTTCGCGGTTTTCCTACACGGGGAACCAGGCGTGGTTCCCCGACCCCCTCCGCTGTTCGAATCCTCACTCCAACATAAAACCAAAACAGAGACGACACAAGGCCATCTCTGTTTTGGTTCATGCGGAGACGGGAGGATTCGAACCTCCGGTGCCCTTTCGGACACTCCGGTTTTCAAGACCGGTGCTTTCAACCACTCAGCCACGTCTCCCCGCTATATAGAAATCATACTTTACCCCGTTAGAGACACAACATCAAAGGTGCCAGCCGTATTCCTGTTAAGTCTCTAACGGGGTTTATTTATCCGCGGAATAAAGTAAAATACATGAGATAAGATTTGAAAGGTCGTTTAATCGTCATTAAACAAATGCATTATTGGGAGAATTTTTCTTATGCGCCCGGCCTATTCTTTGGCGGCGGATTGCTTGCCGGATTGGGCGGCGTGCTCTTCGCCATTGTCCTTATCTGGTCAATCGTCTGGAAGGGGCTGGCCCTCTGGAGGGCAGCGCGCGAAGGTAGCAAGCCGTGGTTCGTCGCGCTCCTTGTGATAAACACCTTGGGTATACTCGAAATACTTTACCTCTACGTGTTTAGTAAGAAGGGCGAGGGTCCAGTTGAAGAAAAGAAGGCGAAGTAGTTATACTTGCTCTCGCGAGCTTTTATAGCTTCCCCGCTTCGGGCCTATAGTAAAACGGCATTACGCCTCCATGGCATGGAGGAGGTCGGGGTTCAATTCCCCGTAGGTCCACC
>DAIDBC010000060.1 GCA_027310265.1 Candidatus Colwelliibacteriota bacterium | reverse complement strand
CGGTCACGTTCGGCGTCATTCTAATGCCGCCCTTGCCCGGTCCAAGCGCGGTATTGTCAATCACCAAAAAGCCGCGCATTTGGAGCACGGGATCGTAAACTTCTACTGCGTATTCTGGTCCGAAGGCGTCTTTGGCTATCGAAATTTGTATTTCGCTCATCGCTTAATTCTGTATTGTCTTACACTGGCGGAGGCGGGAGGATTCGAACCTCCGGTCCCCTTGCGGGGACAACTTCTTAGCAGGAAGCTGCTTTCAACCGCTCAGCCACGCCTCCTCCGCTAGATGAGTCTAGAACAAAAAGTTGTTTTTAAGCAATTTTTCTGTTAGTTTTAGGGACGTTATGTTCGGAAACACTCCTCAAAAATTACTTTCTCGACCCCCGATAGTTGTGGTAGTGGGCCACGTTGATCACGGCAAAACTTCTTTACTCGACTATCTTAGGAAAACTAATGTGGTGGCTAAAGAGGCTGGCGGGATAACCCAATCCGTCGGTGCCTACGAGGTCGTGCACAACGGCAAAAAGGTTACTTTCATCGATACTCCCGAGCACGAAGCTTTTTCGCGGATGCGCGTGCGTGGTGCGTCAATCGCTGATCTTGCTATCTTAGTTGTCGCTGCTGATGAGGGCGTAAAGCCACAGACGATAGAGGCGATCAAGGCCCTGAACGGCACCGAAACCCCGTTCGTCGTTGCGATTACCAAAATAGACAAAACCAACGCCAACGTTGATAAAGTTAAAAACGAGCTTCTAGCCCAGGGGGTGCTGCTCGAGGGATTCGGCGGCAACGTGAGTTGGCAGCCGATTTCGGTTGTAAGTGGCGCGGGGATAAACGAACTTTTGGATCTGGTTATTCTGATGGGCGATATACTGGGACTTACTTACGATCCCGCCGCCGAATCCTCTGGCTACGTACTCGAATCACTGAAAGATAACCGCCGCGGCATCATCGCACACATCATTTTGAAAAACGGTGTCCTGAACGAAGGCGCTGAAATCGCGACTCCGTCCGCTTCAGGTAAAATTCGTATCCTGGAAGATTTTGCGGGTGAGCGCGTTAAGAGCCTTGAGCCATCCGCTCCGGCGGCGATAGTCGGCTTCGGGTCTCTCCCTGAAGCGGGCGATGAATTCATGACCGGGCCGGAGGCACAGGAATATTTTAAAAAGTTAAAGAAGCCGTCCGCAGAGAAGGTAGCGGAGGCATCCAATGGAAGCGGTGGACTTAAGTTGTCGCTTAAAGCCGATACGTCTGGGTCACTCGAAGCCTTGCGCGGTATCTTAGGCGACAAGTTTGAGATTATGGATGCGGCTGTGGGAGCAATCACCGACGGGGACGTGAAGAGTGCGATAACCACCGGGGCGATAATTGTTGGTTTCCGGGTTAAAGTTGAACGCGCCGCTGAAAATTTGGCGCAGGCTCAGCACGTGGAGATAATCACCTCCGACATAATCTACCGTTTGGTTGAAGCGCTTGACCTGCGGCTGAAAGCCGGCGAAGTTAAAACGCCGATTTCTGAACTGTTGGTTCTCAAAACTTTCGGTACGGCCGGGAAAAGGCAAATTATCGGCGGACGCGTCACGATCGGTGGTCTGAAAAACAATACTGCAGTTAAAATCGAGCGCGTGGGTAGTATCGTCGGCGAGGGGCGCGTCTTGAACGTGCAGTTGGATCGCAAAGATGTGCCGGAAGCTCCGACTGGGACAGAGTGCGGCTTGCTTTTTGAGTCTGAAACCACCGTGCGTGCCGGCGATAAACTGCAACTTTTTGGATAGCGATAATCCGCTGTAAATGAGGGCCCACCGCAGGGAAAAAGTTGAAAGCCTGATCCAGCACGAGCTTAGCGCAATACTGGCCCGCGAAATAGATTTTCCGCTCGGAGCGCTAGTCACCTTAAACCGCGTTGAGGTGACGCCCGACCTCGCTATAGCCAAAGTTGGTGTTGGTGTGATCCCTAAAGAGAGCGAGGAAAATGTGCTTGCGATACTTTCCAAACTGCGCGGCTATATCCAGAAACTGCTTACGCGTAAGATGAACATTAAACCCATGCCGCAGATAGAATTTGAGCTGGACCGCGGTTCAGAGAACGCGGCACGAATCGACCAGTTGCTCCGGGACTCGTAATAAGACTACACTTTTTACATATGGCCAGATGGCGAAGAGGTAACGCGGCGGTCTGCAAAACCGCTATGCGAGGGTTCGAATCCCTCTCTGGCCTCCAGAATAAAAAAGTGCTGGTCGATTCTCGCCCACGCCTCAACTTTATTTAGTTTCTGATACTTTTTGGATACTGGCGCGTCTTAAAAGTTCGTCCCGCAGGCTGGTCGCCATATTTTCATCCAGTGCAGGCAGCACGCCCTCTGCTTCATCGGGCGCATCTTTTTCGTCTTCATGGCCAGCGGTTAAAATCACGATCCGGCTTACGCCCATTGTTTGGTAGTAGAAAGAACGTTCGATATCAACGTTCTCAATCCGATTGTAGGGAATGGCAATCTCCTCTTTAGAAAGTATGCCACGCCTTATTTTGAGCGAGTTTTCGTCCAGTATAAATTTATACGTGGCATATTTCAGCCAAGCAGCGGAAAATGCAAATAGAAACGATAATACGAACATAGCCAGACTGATAATAGTTGCCAAGTTTGCATATTGATTGAGATTTTGGCCGACTACGTTTTGGAACACGCCAACGTTCTCCAATATCGCAAGACCAATGGTTATTATGAAAAATACAGCGGCAGCCTGCGTCCGTTCCAAAAGAAACAGCACAAAAGTCTTTTTGCCTAGTGTGCGGTAACCGGTTTCCATAATTTCAGTATAACACTCGCTCTCGAGATTGACCTTACAGTACAATAAAGATATACAAATATTTTAGATTGTCCGGGTGGCGGAACGGTTTACGCGGAGGACTTAAAATCCTTGACCCGTAAGGGTTTGTTGGTTCGAATCCCACCCCGGGCACTAACGAAAAGCAGCTCGTCGGCGCATCGCGTCTCCGAGCTGCTACCCCTCCCACATGCTCGCTTCCATAGCGAGTTTGTCTGTCCTTCGCATCGCAACGAAGTTACTGATGTAAAGAGCAGCTCTTCTCCGTCTTTCATGGCACACCTCCTTTTGGGAATGTTCCATTGGTATTTTAGGGTCCATTTCGAGTTATTAAAAGATACCCGCAATTGCTACAATATAAGCGTGGCATCAGCCCGTTAAAGGTCGAAAAAGTGATTCCACCCGTATGGATGAGACAACAGTAGAAAAGAAAAGCGCTATGCCAAAGTGGGTCCAGATTGCCCTGTTGGCTGCTGGGATAGTTCTAATAGCAATAGGCCTATTTAAGATTTTCGG
>DAIDBC010000056.1 GCA_027310265.1 Candidatus Colwelliibacteriota bacterium | reverse complement strand
ATCCAGAACCGCAAGGACAAAGGCCGCCCGAACACCAGTTGCGTCCTGTGCCGCTTTCGCGAGCGCATAAGCCTTATCAAAAGTTAGTTCGCCGCCGCCGAGCAACTCGAAAATTTGGTTACGAATCTGAGCCGCAGTCTTTTTAGTGTCTGCCAAGATTTTTTGGTATTCAGATTCCTTGCCCTTAGTCTGGGCGAGAAGCGTGCTTTTATCACTCTTGGTGGCCTGCAAAGCTTGCCTCTGCGAACTCTGGAACTCTTTTAAGGCGGCGGTGTCCGCCCGCTGTGTACCCAACTCTTCCTTTTGATTTTGCAGGTCGGTTTCAAGAGCGGCGAGATTGCTTATAGCCACCTGTACATTTTGCTGCAGCGCCATCAGGTTGTTCACGCTACCAAAGAAGTCGGAAATCCGCGGGTTCGAGAGTAGTATCTCGGCCATACTTTGTTTGTCGCTTTCGTACAAACTCTGCAAGGCGCCGGCCAACCCGACCTTGCTTACATTTATATTGCTAACGGTATCATCGATCTTGGCGCTGGTTGACTGTATCTCGCTATCTAGTTCGTTTAGCGACAGGTTAATTGCTTGAATCTGAAGGTTTATCTTCGCGATCTTGGCGTTTAGTGAACTGATCTCGTTTTTCAAGGTGTTCCCCTGTTTTTGATAATTCGCAATTGTGTTCTCGTAATCGGTTATCTGCCCCTCTAACTGCTGTAATTGGCTTTCCAGCGCCTGACGCTTAGCATCGTTTGCGGCGTTTCCAGTGGAAACAGTCGTACCGGTTGTTACTGGAGCGACCGCCGAACCCAATAAAAGGAAGGGTAACAGGAGCGCAACTATCGCAACCGACCTAAAACGCCGTGCCGGCACCGTGTGCCTTGGCGCGCTCAAGTTGATAAGCCTTTTGCGGCGGGCAAAAACATCGGCCCGATCGGGCCGCACATCCAAAACTAACCGAGGTTTTGGCCTCATCGCCAAAATTATAACCCAACTACACTATTTTTTCTCCTTGGGAACCGGAGCGGGAGCGCTCTCGGCCTTTGGCGCCTCACCGGCTTCGGCTTTCGCTTGGCGCTCGGCTTTCTTTTCTTCGGTTTCAACTATCACTTGCTCTGGAGTAAGCGGAGCCGGGGCAATTTCTTCCTCAGCTTGTTCAGTAATACTTGCAACCACCGTATCCGGCCCAACTGCATACTCGTATTTGTTGCTCTTGGGCAAATCCCTCACATAGAGACTGTCACCGATCGCCGCGAGTTTAGACAAGTCAACGTCAACATGCTCCGGCAAATCTTGCGGAAAAGCTTCGACTTCCACCTCGTCCATCGCTTTAATCAAAATCCCACCCTCTTTTACCGCTGGGGCCTCGCCCACGAACTTAAGCGGCACGGCCGTCTCGATTTTTTCATCCATCTTAACTTGATAAAAATCGATGGCGAGCACTTTATCGGTTAACGGATCGTGCTCCACATCGTAAATCAAAACAGGCCGCGCGGCGCCCTCGATGACTACGTTCACAACTGTACTCTCTCCGGCCTCTTTATATACCTTTTCAAAATCGCGGTCGTTCACCGCCAAATGGACGTTGGGAATACCGTGGCCGTAAAGCTCAGCCGGAATCATCCCAGCCTTGCGCAAAGCCACGGTGGCTTTTCCAAACGAAGTACGTTTTTCTAACCTCAACTCCAGCATCACTTAAAATGCACCGATATTGTACGGATTATATAAATAAACTCAAGTCTAAAGCCGACTAAACAACCGCAACCTAGCAGCTACCACATTGTGTACGTTCTGTAGGGCCGCCCCCAGCAATTTGTACGGCGCAACCTCATCCGGATTCTCGCGTAGTGCGGCCTCGATTCCTTTACGCCAAGCCACCCTGATTTCGGTGTTGATGTGGACGATGGAGATACCGGCTTCAATCGCGGCGACAAAATCCTCATCGCTCGTGCCGGACCCGCCGTGCAGAACCAGTGGCACGCCCGCGGCCGTACGGACCGTTTTGATCCTCTCTATGTCCAAACGCGGCTCCGGAATATTTTTGAACATCCCATGGATATTGCCGACCGCCGGAGCAAGCATATCCACCCCAGTTTCTTTCACAAAGCGGGTCGCCTCCTCCGGTTTGGTCATATTCTCGCCCATCGCTGCGCCCATCGGCACGGCACTTAAAACCTCCGAGGAGGTCCCGATATAACCTAGTTCGCCCTCTATTATCACCTCTGGCCTTACCGACCTAACGTAGTCCACCGCTTCCTTGGTTAGCGCAATGTTTTCATCGAGCGGCAGTTTCGCACCATCGAAAATTACAGCATCGAATCCGGCCTCGACCGCTTCTTTAATTTTGTCCAGCGAATAGGTGTGGTCGGCGTTGAGGTAAATCGGTACGTTGTATTGTTCGCGGTACGATTTTACTAGCGCGGCCGCTGTTCTTACGCCCACAAAATCGCGTTCGCCCTCGGACAAACCTATGACGATCGGCAGGTTCAGTTCCGAGGCCGCGCTAAGTATGGCTTTGAGGGTTGCTAAATCCGAAATATTGAAATGACCGACCGCAACTTTGTGGTTCTCGGCGTCTCTGATTATTTCACGCAGGTTTATCATTGGAACTTGACTACTCCTTTATCAAAGTTTTCGATCAATAGCTTTTCCATATTTTCTTCACCGCCGGCGTATTCGCTGAAAATTCTTGTCCACATTGCTTCGCGCTGGTGATAATTGAAATATCGCCGCTCCTCGCCCTCCATAAACGATACCAAAGTCATCGCATTGTCCTCCAAATCGAAACTAACTACCTCGCCCGCTTCCGGCGGCGCGCCACCATCCCCGAAGATATTGCCCACCCAATCCAGGTCGGCCCATAGACTAAGATTGAGTTTAGCTTCTGGCGCGTTCCAGAGTGCTAAATCCCTCTCGCCCCGCCGCCAGTGCAACGACTCCGGGTTTACCCGCGGCATAAACAATCGTGGATCCTTGGGACTCTCTTTGGCGAGGTAGCGTTGCACGATCAGCCACTCGCCCGGTTCCAATTTATATATCTCCGGGACATCGCCCCTCAAAAGCGCCTTTAACTTTTCCGCAAAATCCGCGCCCGCCGCAGCTCGACGGAACAGTTTGGAATAGAATTCAATCTCGTGGAAGTAGTGCAATAATAGGGCGAAATCGCGCAGGAATTTGCCGGGAATGCGCTCACGAATGGGATTTAAAAATATCACCCCAAATTCTTTCAGATGGCTAACGTTGTGGTGTTTTTTCTCGACGAATTTCTTAGCAACCTCGCGCCACTCCGGCCCCAATACACGGATCTCTATCGCCCGCTCCTCGAAATCGGCGGCGGTAAAGGCACTGTAAGCAACATCAAAAGTCTGGTGCATCCATTCATCTGTTTCAATAAACCGCAGGGCCGCGAAAATTTCGGTAACGTCGTGCTTCGCGAGCGCTTCGCCTACCGTCGCCGCTCCCAGATATTTCAGCACGTTCTCAGGCGGACGTTTCTTCAAAATTTCCGTGGCTAATTCCCTCTTCAGAAAATAACCGTTACTCACTTTTGCGATCTTTCTGGCCAAACCGGCCGCTTTCTCGAACTCGTTCTGTCCCTCGACGATGTCCAGAAAATCTAGAAGTTCTTCCTCGTGGCGCAGTACCGTTTGCCTTAACACGCTCCGCACGTGAGAAGCAGACCGAAGGTTGGAATTCAGCGCATTTAAGGTACTGTTGATAATTCTATCGTTCTCCTCTACTACGCGTTGCAAGATATTTTCGCCGCCCGGAAGCTTGGACATCTCACGATCCAAATTTTCCAAAAGCAACGGGTCAACGCCCAAAATTTTGGACAGTTCTTCGCAGCAAGGAATTTTATACATGTTTCTTTGAAATCTTTAGAGTTCTCCACCGCCGCCCACTTTCAAATTCGCGGCGAGTAAGCAGGCCTTCAGTTGCACCGACTTTTTCCACCGTGGCAGTCGCATTGGCGGAGGCGAGCCGAATCGCGTACTCGATATTATTCTTGCGCATCAAACCGGCGACAAAACCGGCGCCAAAAGCATCGCCCGCGCCGGTACGATCAGCCAGAGTTCTTTCCTTGAATACCCCGGCATGATAAATGAACCTTCCATCAGATACCGTCACGCCTCGGGGGCCGGAGGTAACCGCTAGCACCCCGGGCATGAGCCGATCCAATTTTCTAAATACCGCCTCAGCTTTCTTAAATGAGACTCCCGTGAGCGCGGAGGCCTCGCTTTCGTTCAAAACCAAAAAAGAAATTTCCGGCAGCAAGCGCAACAACTCCCTGCGGCCGCGCACAATATGGTTCATCGACGGGTTCAGCGCGATCCTTACCCGCATCTTTTTGGCCGCGGCGACAAGCTGGCCGAACGAACGATGTGATTCGCCCGGCAATGACACGTACCACCACTTTGCCGCAAGCCGGCTAAGCGGTATATCTTTTAATGAAAATTTATTCGACGCGCCGGGGAAGTTCAGAATGGTGCGTTCGCCTTTTTCAAGCAACAATACTGAATAGGCCGTAGGCTGCGCGGAAACGACTATATTGGAAACATCCACGCCTTCTTTTTGCAACCGCCGCTTGATTTCCTCGCCGGATACGTCATCCCCGACCGGCGCCGCAGCTGCGGTTTTCAGACCCTGCCGCGCGAAAGTCGCTGCGGCATTTGCCGCATTGCCGCCGATCGTAAAATACGCCTTTTTTACCCCCAGTTTCTCACCGAAAGGCAAAATAATTGCGCGGCCGCTCGGCGCTTGCGGATAACGGCCGATTTTAAAATCGCTTTCAAAAAAGGCGTCGCGAGTCGCCGATCCGATTGCCACTATGTCATACTTCGGCTTCATTGTTCATTTCTTCCTTTTAATGACTTTAAGCGCGGCGGCTTTTATGTCTTTCACCCCCATCCCATATTTTTCGATAAGCTCCAACGGTTTGCCGGATTCGCCATACCGATCATGCATACCGACGAACTCCATCGGCGCGGGACATTTCTTCGTGAGCACCTCCGCGACCGCACTGCCCATGCCGCCCATTACTTGATGTTCCTCCACTGTGACAACCGCTCCGCAACGTCTGGCCATTTCAACCACCTTCGCTTCGTCCATCGGCTTAACGGTATGGTTGTTAAGTACGATTGATCCCGTGCCTTCCCTTTCCAACTCACGCGCCGCAAGGAGAGCCTGATAAACCAGGGGGCCGCAGGCTATAATTGCGACTTCCGGTTTTTTGGATTCCCAGAAAACTTCGGCCTTGCCGGGCGCATACGGTGTTTCATTGGTAGTGATAACCGGTGTCTTTTCGCGCGCGAAGCGGATATAAACCGGCCCCCAGATTTGCGCGGCCGCAAGCGTCGCCTTTTTTGCCTGAACCGCATCGCATGGAACAAACACTTTCACATTGGCCATCACCCGCATGGTCGCGATATCTTCCAGCGCTTGGTGCGTCGCGCCGTCCGGCCCCACAGATATCCCGGAATGGTGGCCGGCGATTTTCACGTTGGAGTCGTTATAAGCGATCGTGGTGCGAATCTGCTCCCAGTTCCGTCCCGGTGAAAACGTAGCATACGAAGAAATGAACGGCACCTTGCCGGAAATGCCTAAACCTGCGGCGATAGTCGCCATATTCTGTTCGGCCACTCCGGTTTCAAAGAATCTTTCAGGGAATCTCCTGGCGAAAACCTCAGAACGCGTGGACTCGGTAAGATCGGCGCAGAGCACCACTACATTTGGATCTTTCTCGCCGGCCAGAATCAATCCATCGCCGTAGCCGTCGCGGACCGGTTTTTGCTCAAGGTCGGCGCTGAAAATATTGGGGTTTAGTTTTGCTTCAGGATTGAGCATCACTAACTTTCCGCTTCCTCTTTGTCCTTCCTGATAACATACCAGTGATAGGCGTAGAGCGGAGCGCCTACGATGATCATCGCGATTGCGTTTGACGCCGTTGACTGCCTATTGCTTCGCGTTTGGTTGTCTTGGTAAGCCTGTAATTGCTCCTCACTCGGCTGAACCGCGGCCGATTCTCCTCCCTTGCCGGTAACCGGCGCCGGCGCAGCTATTGGATAGGCGTAGTACTTGTCGGCCGCCTTGAATATGTAAACCTTTAAAGCGAGATTCACCAGCTGCACGGAGCCAATGACAACTAGTATTAGACCAATACCCGATACCACGTATAAATAGAGTTTTCTAATCAGTGGATGTATTTTCATTTTTGTTTTTGTTTGTTACTGATGTTCTGACTCGATTTTTCCCTGCAATGTTCTTAATTCTTTCAATGCGACCGCTGCTTCCTCTTTGGTCGGCGGCTTGCCATGCCAGAGATAGTCGCGTTCCATAAAACTTACGCCCTTGCCGGGAATGGTATGCGCAACAATCACGGTCGGTTTCTCATAAATCGCTTTTGCTTCGTTTACCGCGTCCACAATCGCCTCGAAACTGTGCCCGTCAATCTCCAAAACATTCCATCCGAACGACCGATATTTCTCGCGCAGCGGCTCCAGCGGCATCACGTTTTCAGTGAAGCCGTCGATCTGGATATTGTTGCGATCAACCAGCATCGTTAGGTTGGAAATCTTGTTCTTACCGGCGAACATCACCGCTTCCCAGAAGTTGCCTTCGTCATGTTCGCCGTCGGAGACGAAACAATAAACACGGTATTTGGCTTTATCGAGTTTGGCCGCGAGCGCGACACCGATAGCCTGGCTTAAACCCGAACCCAGGGGACCGGAGGTGGTTTCCACGCCGGGAAGCGACGTACGATGCGGGTGACCCTGCAGGCGTGAATTTATTTTGCGCAACGTCTTTAATTCCGCAATCGGAAAGTAGCCGGCGTAGGCCATCGCCGCGTACCTCACTGGACAGATATGACCGTTTGAGAGAATTAAGCGGTCGCGTTCCGGCCAGTCCGGCCTTTTCGGGTCGTGGTTCAAAATATGAAAGTAGAAAGCAGTGAAGACGTCAGCCATCCCGAGCGGTCCAGCCGAATGCCCCGAACCGGCCTCGACCAGCATCTCAATCACCGCCTCGCGGATTTTAACCGCCGTTTCCTCTAAAAACTTCAGTTTTTCCTCGTGGAGTTCCATCAACTACCTGGAAGTATATCACGGAGACATCTCAACCGCTCGGGGCTAGATCAGGATTGAGCCGTTTTTCGACGTCAAAGAAATAACCTTGAAGCTCGGGAGAGTCGGGATCGCCGCTTATAGCTCGATAGATTTCATCTTCGGCTTTTTTCAAATCCGTGATTGGGATTCCCGCCGGATTGATGAACGGACTTACATACTTATAGGCAAATTCGTTTATAACTTTCTTGTTCTGCGGCGTATCCCGCACGAAGATAACTGTGTTGTTGTCCCAGTACACCAGTTTGAAGCCTAGTTCTTTGGTTATACGTTCGGCGATACCTCCACTCGGCCCAAAAAGCGGCGGGGGGTACCACAAGATGAAATAGTTGATTTTATATTTATCGTCGACGAGTTCTTTCCACCCCGGCTTGCCAGCAGTTACAGTTAAAAATTCTTCGAGTGGCTTCCCACGATAGACTTCGTCTCGTCCGTCTCTGAACACCCGCTCTTTTGGATACAATCTCCAGATCAGATAGCCGCCGTACTCGATGTTGAAGTAAGGACCCCTAATTCCTTCTTTTTGTATGAAATCGACCGCCTTCACGGGGAGCGCACTCGCATCCACGAGGCCCCCCTTAAACGTAAGCACGACCATACGCAGCCCCCAGATGAATGTCGCTGCGGCAAGGACGAGCCAGATAAGATTGGGCTGCAAATATTTATTGAGATCCACTCCCCGTTCATTCGCAAATTCTTCAAGTTCTGCGCTTAAAATCGGGAGAACGATTATGGCAAAAAAAATCATTTGTCTGACCGAAATGATCGGCATGAGGAAAGCTCCGACCAACAACCCCAGATGAAATAAATCTACTTCGCGGTTCCGGCGGTACTTAACTGCCGCTCGATAAAGGATAAAAAGAGCAACGACAACCATACCCGCGAGGAAAATCTTGAAGTTCCAATATGCATACGAGAGCAACGATATCCACTCCGAGTTCCTTAGCGCCGCCGCGACTGGCGCGATCATAAAACTATAGATGTAAATAATATAACCGTTAGGATTTATAAGTACGGCAACGCTTGAAACAAGCGTGATTAATATGATTTTCATCGAAAGTTTGTCGGGCCGTGAAAGCCCATGTCGCCGCAAGATAAAAGTGATTGCAAAAAGCCAAAGAATCGCTACCCCCAGCACAACTCCGGCATGAAAATTAGCCCATAAAACGAAAAGGATAGGCAGGATATAGAGGGGTCGGTAGCGGCCCCCAGACCACGCGCGCTCAAGAATATAAAGTAAAATTGCTGTGAAGAGATAACTGAAAATCTGATCTCTCACCACCCAAAAGCGATAGAGCAACAGGAACGAGACCGACATCAACACTAACGACAATACTAGATTCTTTGTTCTCTGACGCGCAGTCGCGAATATGAGGATGAAAGTTATAAGGGCAACGAGCGAAACAAACGTTATCGTAAAAGCCGCGCCGCCCCATGAATATAAAAGTTGGAATACCACCGCTGCGAGCCAGTAGTGGACGACCCACGGTGCGCCGTAAGCGGTAAGCGAAAAAACGTCCGTATGCGGAATGACGCGATGCTGCAAAATATATTCCCCGGTTTTCAAAAGATAACCGGGATCCTGCTGGTTAATCGGATTGAAAGAGAAAAAAGTTAACCCTCCTAAAACGAGGATTAAAAACACCCAATTAGCAATTGACCAGTTTTTCATAAGCCTGCTGCGGGTCGGGATCGCCAAAAATGAAACTTGCCGAGGCGACTGCATCTGCACCGGCCTCTTTCACCAGCCTACACGCTTCCAGAGTTACCCCACCGTCGACTTCAATTAACGCGGTCGGACGGTACTTCTGTAAAAAGCGGACTTTATCTTCCATACCCTGAATGAATTTCTGTCCGGACGGGCCGGGCACGACCGCCAGTACCTGGAAGGCGGTAAACGACGAAAGATAGGGAATCAGATTTTCCACTGGTGTCGCCGGAGCTACGGCAAGCATTACCTCCGTCCCGTGCTTCCGCGCCGCATCCAGAATAAAACCGGGGTCTTTCATCGTCTCCAGGTGGACAATTACCCTGTCCGCTCCCGCCTCCAGCCAACTCGCGATAACGCCCTCCGGGTCTTGAACCATCAAGTGAATCTCGAAGTGCAACTGCGGGTATATCTTTTTGAGCGGTGCAAGATCCGACGGATGCCCCCAGGTCGCGGTCAGAGCGAACTTTCCGTCGGAAACGTCAATATGTATCCAGCCGGCCGGCGGCAAAAACTCCGCCGCTTTGTTGATTTCGCTGTGCGCTGTTTCCGCGTCGCGACAGTTTATAACCGGTACAACTAGCATCACAGATTTTTTATTTTCTGCTCCAGCGACTTTATTTTGTCCAATCGGCGCTGGTAACGCTCTCCTCCCCTAAACGGAGTCTGCAACCAAGTGCTCAGTATTTTTTTGGAAGTTTCTAGATCCACAAAATCGGCTGGTAAGGAGAGAACGTTAGTATCATCGTCGCTACGCGAAGCATTAGCCTGATCCGGCGAGAAAGCCAAAACCGAACGCACCCGATCATACTTGTTCGCGGTTACGTCCACCCCCACCCCCGACCCACAAATCAAGACTCCCCGCGAGTTGTTCCAGTCGGCACTAACTCTCTCCGCAACTGCGGAGGCGAAATCGGTGTAATCGTCGTTCTCGTCATAACGTGAATCACCAAGGTCAGAAATCTGGTACCCCAAACCTTTTAGGTAGTCTTTTAGGGCTCCCTTTAGCTGAAAGCCGCGGTGATCGGCACCGATGTAAATTATCATGAAGAATAACTTCCCAAACTTCTAAGCGCCTGCAGCCCAACTGTGGTGAGCAAGACTACGACAACTATCACTGTTGCGACTACACCCCAAATACTGACATAGGTAAAGAACTTGCGGTTCTTTTCGATTTTTGTGCCGACAAGCTCCGGCTTGACGCGCGCAAGATCCCGGTAAATTTCGTAAACGTAAATGGTCACGAACGGTGTAAGCACCAGTTGAGTAACAATACCTGAAAGCGCGGCCCCTGCCACCCCAAACGAGAAACCAAGTACGCTCGCTACGATACCAACGAGTATACTAACCAATATAGTTACAAGTAATCTCAAGACGATCGGCCAAAAATAACCGCGGACATATTCCTTACTTTTTAAGAGGGTTGGCAAGCCTCGATCGCCCTCGGACACAAAGATGTAACCAACAAAACTAAACCAAACCGCGAAGATTAAGGCCGGGATCACGCCCAGGAAAATCCCGCCCAGCCCGGCGAGGAAGGTGAACGATGCCACCCACAGGTACTGCCAAAAATTCTTTAAAGCATAACTATAACTCTCGTCGAATTGTTTCTCGTTGCGCACCGCATAAATCAGCGCGATCGTCGACAAAATAGCGGCCACCACGCCCAGGGCCGTAACTAACCCTCCGACCGCCTGCAGCGCTCCGCCGAAAGTGGCGAGATAATCCCCGATCGCGGTTATTAGTGCCGGCGGCAGGACAATCCAGGCCAAATCGCCAAAACGCTTCCTGTATTTGACCCAGGTATCTTTTAGAACAACCGATACCGCCGTAAGCTTAGGAAGTGTTTGTTCCATATACTGTTTTTTACACTAACGCCGCGACCGCCTCGACATGTTTCACCAGGGTCGCAACGTATCCCCATTCGTTATCGTACCAAGAAAGAACTTTAACCAAATCACCGTCTACGACTTTAGTGAATTTTAGGTCAACGATCGCGCCGTATGGTTCGCCGATTACGTCCGACGAAACAATCTGGTCTTCCGTAACCGCCAAAATACCTTTCCATCTGGGCAAGGCAGCAGCTTGTTTGAAAATACTGTTTATCTCGTCTTTTGAAGTCTTCCTCTTAGCCAAAAAGGTTATATCAGCAATGGAACCGGTTACGATTGGCGCCCTGATTGCGGTGCCGTCAAACTTGCCCTCCAGTTCTGGCAGGGCGCGAGTTACCGCGATCGCCGCGCCGGTGGTTGAAGGCACGATGTTTTCCGCTGCCGCCCGGCCGCGCCGGAAGTCGCTGCCCCGCGTAGGGCCGTCCACCAAGTTCTGCGTCGCGGTATAACCGTGCACGGTATTCAAAATTGCCTTGACGATCCCCGGACTCTCCGCCATAACCGCGATGACCGGCGAAGCGGCATTGGTTGTACAGGAACCATTGGAAGTCAGAACGGTTGATTTAAACTCTCCGTCGTTTACGCCAACCAAGACCGTCTTGCCTTCCGTACCGTCGGGGTCTTTCGCCGGCGCTGTTATTACCGCCCTTTTCGCGCCTGCGGCGATATGCGCCTTTGCGCTTGCGTACGACTCAAAAATACCGGTTGCTTCAATCACAATGTCGACCGCCAGATCCTTCCACGGCAGGGTGGCCGGGTCTTTAATCTTCAAGCACTTGATTCGTCTGCCACCCACGACCAAATCACCGCCGTCAACTTTCACTTCCTTGTCGTAGCGGCGGTAAACCGTATCGTATTTCAAAAGATAGGCCAGGTTTTCCGCGTCGCCCAGATCGTTTATGGCAACAACTTCCATGTCCGGCCGGCCGAAAGCTTGCCGGAAGAATAATCGGCCGATGCGTCCGAACCCGTTAATTGCTACGCGAGCCATTGTCTATATTATACGCGCGCGACCAAAAGCAGCCAGAGTTAAGGTTGGTTGCGATAAGCCTCGTCGCGCGAGAACTCGCTGAAGTTGAATACGATGAAAATTATCGCGCCAACCGCCGATAACGCGGAAGCATAATAAAGTGCATAAGCCGGCCCGCTCGCAGTCCAAATAAACCCGCCGACCAGACCGGCTAAAAACGAAGATATCCCCACCGCAGCGTTTAAAAGCCCTTCTGCCGTCGCGAGATAGTCGGGATTGACCAAGCGTGCAGTCATAGCCCGCTCGATGCCATCGGTTGCCGCCGAATAAAAACCGAGGGCGATGAAAGCCGCGACCGCCGCCAACGCTGTTTCGGCCCGAGCGAGAATAAGGTACGAAGCTACGGCCATCGCAAACCCGATGACTATCGTTTTACGTTTGCCGAACTTATCCGAAAGTTTTCCCAGCGGAATCGCCGCGCCGACAAAGGTAACGCTGTAGATAAAATACAAAAGCGGGATGTTCGCCACGCTAATCCCAAGACTGATCGGCTTCAAAAGCATCAGCGTGATCGGCAATGTCCCCAGACCAAAGACGAATATGGACAGAATAAAAAAACTAAAGCGGCGGTGTTCGCGGAAAAACTCTCGGTTAAGCTTGGGCAGGGCTGAGCCCTTGGGGCGACTTGCTTCTTTTACAAACACGAAGGCAAAAACAGTGAGCAGACCAACCCCGAAAGCGATCATAAAAAGCTTAGAGTAGCTCCCGCCGAGCAGTGGCAGGATCAAAAATGCCACCAACGGCCCCAGCATTCCCCCCACGGCATCCATCGCGCGGTGATAGCCGAAAGACTTCCCCAGCTCGCGCGGATCTGCCGACTCGGCCAAAAGCGCGTCGCGCGGCGAATCGCGAAATCCCTTGCGACACGGTCAATGATCCGCAGACCGAACACTTCAGAAAAGTTGGCGGCGAGAGCAAAAAAGGGACGGGTGGAAACAGAAAGCGCGTAGCCCAATAGCGCCGGCAATTTGCGTCTGCCGATTTTGTCCGAAAACCACCCTGAAAAAATTTTTAGGAAACTCGCAACCGCGTCGGCCGCTCCTTCAATTAACCCTATCCCCACCGGCGGCACGCCAAGTGTAACCGCCAGAAACGCCGGCATGACCGACTGGATCATCTCGTTCGAGAAATCGTTGAACAAACTGACCAGGCCAAGAAAGAACACGTTTCGACGCAGGCCGAAAATAACTTCCCTCTCCCCGTCGGCGTTTTCCATCTACTTATTGAAAACTATCGCAACTGTGTCGCCGGTATTGATTTTCAAGGCATCGGCCGTACCGGACTTGACTTCGATTACGTTATCGACCAAGTCGGGTGATGGATATATCGGTATGTTCCCGGCCGAGAGCACGCCCTGAGTCACCCCCACAATCTTGCCGCCCCTCAACCAAATAATGTCTATCGAAAATTTCATTCCTTTCATCGTAAAATACTGGACGCCGGTTTTGCCGAAGACAAAAAGCATTCCATCTCTGTCGCCAATGCCCGGTCGGCCGGCCAACCCTTGCGCCATCGCTTCCGGCGTGCGCACAACTTCAAGATTGAAAGTTTCGCCGCCCAAAACCGACGTAGCCATTTCCTTTGGAGGGATGACGATCACTTTGCCGCCCCTGCCGACATAGATAAGCGCGCCCACAACCGCAAGCGCGACGATAAAAACAACTACGTATTTCTTTTGCATGATTTATTTATTATACACAAGTCCGAACGCCGCGATCCCGAAGGCCACCGCGACGTTCAGCGATTCTTTCTTGCCTTTCATCGGGATTTCCAAGACCTTATCCGCGCGGCCAAGTACTGATCGCGGAAGTCCGCTTACTTCGTTGCCCACAATCAACGCAATTTTGTCCAGGGCTCGCGACTTCGGTTTCAGGGCATAGTGGGGCACGGACTTTCTGTCCTGCTCGACGGCAAAAATCTTGAAACCGGTAGTTTTCAATTTATCGATCAATTTTGTAGTGCTGCCGGCTTTTCCCCAGTCGACCGACTTTTCAGCGCCCAGTGAAACTTTAGTAAGTTGCGGCCTCGGTTTGCCGAATCTGTCCACCGGCGTCGGCGTGATCCCGCACAAATATATCTTCTCTACGCCTACCGCATCCGCCGTCCTAAATATAGAACCGACGTTATGCAAACTGCGAATGTTGTGGAGAACTACAACCATTTGCCGCCGGTGGGCGCTGCCTTACCATCCAGAACGTCAAGGTTGCGCTTAACTACGGTGCTCTCCGGATAAAATTTCAGTGCTTCGTTAAAAAAGTAGCGCGCCTTATCTGTATTTCTGTAGTAGTGATAGTAAATAAGTCCGAGGTGGTTGGCGGCGAGCGAGGCGGTAAGTGGAAAATCACCGCCGCGGGCGATTATGGCTTGATCGAGCCGGATGGCCTGGTTCAAATCGCCGCTTTGCTCGTAGTCGACCGCTCGGCTGAAATCGGTTTGCACCGCCGGTACGCCTCTCGCGGCGTTTACTTCGTGAAGATAACCAGTCAGACTCTGATAAGACCGCCATACCGTATCTTGAGCATAAATCTCCCGCGCCGAAGCAAAAGTTACGACCGCCAGAACCAAAAACACCAAACCCCTGACCGGCCAGCGGGATTTTCGGATAAGCAACGCCAAGTAGTACCCAAAAATTATTACTACACCCAAGAGCGGCATGAAGAGATACCGATCCGCGACGATAAATTCGCTCCGCAGGTTGGCGGTAAATACCAAGGCGGCGAGGGGAACGGCTAGGAACAAAATATAGGTTGCAACTCCCAAGCCCGCAACCCTATATCTTTTGACTACCGTGAGAACCGCGACTCCAACCAAAACAATAAGAACGACGGCGCCGAAAACGAAAGCCGGATTAAAACCAAACCTGGCTTGACTGATATCGATAAGCGAAGAAAGAGGCCAGGGGTAGAACACTTTTTGAACGTAGATGCCCAGGGCGGTTACGGATGCAGCCAACTTATCCGCAAGCGACGGTCCCGGGAAAATATAAGGTTGTTTTTCCGCCAAACCAATGGCCCACACCCGCAGAATAAAATAATAGGCTGCCAGAATAAGATGCGGCGCGTACTCGTTCAATTTGCCCCGGCCGAGATTCTCGCCTCTCCAGAAGTAATCGTAAGCAATGAGGATTAGGGGTATAACGACGGCCGTTTCTTTGGAAAGCAGGGCTAAAAAGAAAAACCCAGCCGACCACCAGTTCTTCCCGCGCCACTCCGAAATGTGCGCCAAGAAAGCCAGGACGGCGAAGATGCCCAGTAAAAGCTCTGGCAAAGCCGAAATCCATATCACCGGTTCGCTGTGAACTGGATGGAACAAAAATAAGGCTGTCCCTAAAACTGCGGCCAGCCGGTTCCTAAACAACTTGTAGAGGAACAAGAAAACAAGAAAATTCAGAATAATGTAGTAGACAATGTTAGCTAAATGAAAAGCAAGGGGCTGCGGGGAGATTGCGTAAGTGAACATAATCGAAAGGGTATGCAACGGGCGGTAGTATTTGGTGCGCTCGTAGCAGGTCCCGCCAAGACGATCCTCCCAAATACAGGAGCTGAACGCTTTGGTCCAGTTGCCCAAACTGGCTATCTGGGGATTGTTCGCCACCAAAGCCGTATCATCATAAACAAAGCCGTCCCTCAACGCCGG
>DAIDBC010000054.1 GCA_027310265.1 Candidatus Colwelliibacteriota bacterium | reverse complement strand
ACCTGAAAAAGTATAATAAGAAATTTTTCTCAATTTCCGAGCCGTATTTTAACGACGACAGTTCGGTAGCCAAGCTGATGGAACAAATCATGGCAAGCTTCTCGGAATTCAGGTCTGGGCAAGACGGAGAGAAGATTAGGGAGGCAATGAGGCATAAGGCGGAGGTAGGGATTTACCCAGGCAAGGCCACCTATGGTTATAAGAACATCAGGAGTGAAGGCTACGGGGGCAAGGAGAAGCGCTGGATCGAATCCGATCCCGTTGAGTCCGCTTATGTGAAGGAGATATTCAGGAGATACGCAACCAAGAAGTATTCATTAAGGAGTCTTGCCGACGAGCTGAACCAGGAAGGTGTTCCTAGTCCGAATAGGAAGCATTGGGGCAGTAGCGGGATAGAAAATATCTTAAAGAACAAAACTTACATCGGCCACATAGACTGGGGAGGGGTAAATAATCCAAATGGCCAGCACGAAAAACTGGTTGACGAGGCTGTTTTCCATAGGGTGCAAACTATATTGAGGGTGAAGAATCACTGTGCCGATAAATCCTGGAAGCATGCATTCATATTGAGGGGATTCTCGTACTGCGGTGAATGTGGAAGCAGGATAAACGGCTACTACCATCAGAAAAGCAACGGGAAAATCTACGTGCATTACGGTTGCCAAAAGAAGCAACACTCAAAGCCAGTGTCGTGCAGCCAGTCGGTTGTTCAGACCAGGGAAATAGAAAAGCAATTCCAGAAACTAGTGAAAGCCATACAAATCCCAGAGTCTGCAGCCTTACGCCTTGAAGAGAAAATCAAAAAAGCTGTGGAAGGGGATAGGGGAGCTAACAAACAGTTCCAGAAGTCCGTAAGGATGCAATTGGAGAACGTCAGGCGTAAGAAGGAAACTTTATTCGAGAAATATATTGAGAAGTTGGTAGATGATGATGTTTATAGGACACACAAGGAGGAACTGGAAGGAAAAGAGATTCAACTGCAGGAACAATTGGCCAAGGTAAACGGGATAACGGAGGACGTGGTATCCAGGGTGGAAAAGGCCATAAATTTAGCGAGAAATTGCTACAAAACCTACCTGAATGCCCCGTTTGAACAAAAAATCCTCCTAGCCAGAACCCTCTTTGAGAAGGTTATTATCAGAGATGGGATGCTTCAAAAAGCCTTTCTAAATCACCCATTTGTGTTTGTCTGTGGTGACAAGGCAAGTAGGGTTGCTGAGTTCCAATATCAATACAATGGTGGAGGCGGGGAGATTTGAACTCCCGTCCAAAGAGATTCCGTAAGACCTTCTACAAGCTTAGTCCGCTTGCGCGGACGGGGTTGCTCCCTTTGGATTTAGTCCAGGAGTCTGAAGAAAGCGGAAAAGTTCCTGGACGAGCTCCGGGTATGACACCGGTAATCCTCGCGCGGAGCGCTTGAGGGCCGATGTCCGGTTTAGGCGAAAGCCAAAGCCGGAGTGGCTACCGTTTTGTTGGCAGCTATCGAATTTGATCGGATTTGCGAGTCGGTCGGCTCGGCTTGCAGCTTTACGGTCTGCTCTTTGTCGAAGCCGGTACGCCCCCATTGTCGGGCCGCCTCGCGGCGAGCCTCGTTTTCAGCGGGATAACTCCCGCTCGATGGTTCGTTTAGCTTCTTTCTTTTTAAGCAACTCGCGCTTATCATACTGCTTTTTGGAGCGAACGAGCGCCATCTCCAGTTTGATCATTGCCCGTTTGCCGCCGGCAGTGTAAAGCCGCAGGGGCACAACTGTCAAACCCTTCTCTTTGGTCCGGCCGGTGAGTGTAGATATCTCTTTTTGGGTGAGTAAAAGCCGGCGGGTTCGCGATGGTTCGTAATCTTTCGGCGCATTCTGCGGCTGATACGGCGGTATATCCGCGCCGATAAGAGATACAACCCCGTCGCGAACCGTAACATGCGACCCAGCAATGTTTACATGCCCGGTTTTGATCGCTTTTACCTCGAAGCCGCGGAGTTCAATACCCGCCTCAAACTTCTCGAGGATCTCGTAATCATGATACGCCCGCCTGTTTGTCGCCAACTCTGACATCACATAGATAGGGTATAGGGTCTAGGGTTTAGGGTCTAGGGGCGGCACGCTATTGGCTTATACCCCAAACCCTCGCTAGACTGTATTAATGCTCGATCGTTTGCGCGAACTTATCTCCGGGGCGGCCAAGAGCGCGGATTTTCAGCTTGGCGAGCCGGAATTCCCCAGTCTTGGACACTTCACCACCAATGCTGCTTTTGCAGTTGCCAAAAGAGACGGTGTAAAACCGATCGAAGCGGCGGGGTATTTAAAAACGGAAATAACTGCAGTGGCGCCGAAGGAGTTCCTGGCGAAGATCGACGTCGCGCCGCCGGGATTCTTGAACTTTTGGTTGACGCCGAAAGCGATCCAAGACAATTTTGCCGTGATTGCCGGCGCCAAAAATTACGGTTTGGAGCAGGTGCTTAAGGGCGAGAAAGTTATTGTGGAATACACCGATCCCAACCCCTTCAAGGAGTTTCATATCGGGCACTTAATGAGTAACGCGATTGGCGAATCCATCTCGCGCGTGATTGAAACCCAGGGGGCGGAAGTTCAACGGCTAACCTACGGCGGGGATGTCGGCCTGCATGTCGCCAAAGCCGTTTTCGGCGCCTTGGCCGAGAAAAAGGAAATCGAGAGCGTAAGGAGTAAGAGTGAGAAAGAACAGTTAAAGTTTTGGGCGGATGCCTATGTTTACGGATCTAGTAAGTACGATGACGATGAAAACTCCAAAAAAGAGATCGATGAACTGAATAAAACTGTTTTCGAGAAAAGTGACAAGGAAGTTAACGCATTATACGACTGGGGCAGGGAAGTTAGCATCAAATATTTCTTAGAAATGTTTGCGCGGCTGGGGAGTAGATTCGCCAAGAATTATTGGGAGAGCGAGGTGACCGAAGAAGGGTTGAGGGCCGTTGAAAACGGCCTTAAGAAAGGAATACTTGAGAAAAGCGAAGGGGCGATTGTGTTCAAGGGCGAACCCTACGGTCTGCACACGCGCGTGTTCGTAAACTCCAAAGGCATACCGACCTACGAAGCAAAGGAGCTGGGATTAGCCATTAAAAAATTCAAGGATTTCAGTTTCGATAGATCGATTGTCGTTACCGCAAACGAGCAAAGCGACTATTTTAGGGTTCTCCTGAAGGTAATGGATTTATTGATGCCGGACGTAGCCGGTAAGACCGTTCATATAAGCCACGGAATGATGCGTTTTGCCTCCGGTAAAATGTCCTCGCGCAAAGGCAACGTCATCACTGCCGAAGCATTGCTCGAACAGATTAAAAAGAAATTAGGTGAACGGGTTGGCGAAGAGGATGATTTGAGTCCTGCGGAGCGCGAAGTAGTCACCGAAAAAATCGCGATTGGAGCGGTGAAATATTCCATCCTGCGGCAAAGCCCCGGCCAGGATATAGTTTTCGATTTTGAAAAATCCCTGTCTTTTGAAGGCGACTCCGGCCCTTATCTGCAGTACGCTTACGTGCGGGCGATGAACATATTAAACAAAGCGGGAAATTTCGACAAAGCGGACTACGGGTTCTTGAGTAGCGAAGAAGAATTGGCGCTAGTTCGCAAATTGTCTCTTTTCCCAGGGGCGATCTCGTTCGCTGCTGAACGCCTTGCTGTTTCCGGACTGGCCGGGTATCTTTACGACCTCGCGCGGACGGTAAATCGTTTCTACGAAAGAAAACCGGTATTGAAAGCGGACAGGGGGGTGAGGGAGGCGCGGTTGAATTTAGTTGCGGTTTCAGCCAAAGTTTTACGTACGGGCCTGAATATTTTGGGTATCCAAACGGTTGATAGAATGTAGAATATGGATTCCAGCGACAGCAAAGAACCAAAAACTTTTTACTCCGGCGATTTTAAGCCGGATGAACTAGAAAAGCGTGTCTTGGATTTCTGGGAGCAAAATCAAATTTTTCAGAAGTCCCTGGAGAAGACGGCGAACGGCAAACCATTCACTTTTTACGACGGGCCGCCGTTTGCGACCGGCGTGCCGCACTACGGCCACATTCTAGCTTCGACGATCAAGGATGTAATCCCGCGTTACCAGACGATGAAAGGGCGGTTTGTCCGCCGCCGCTGGGGCTGGGACTGTCACGGCTTGCCGATCGAGGAGATTGTAGAACGCGCACTGGGCATTTCCGGCAAGAAACAAATCGAAGAAATCGGTATCAAGAAGTTTAACGAAACCTGCCGCGAAAAAGTGCTCGGCTTCGCCGACGAGTGGGACAGAATGGTTCGGCGCATCGCCCGCTGGATCGATTTCGACAATTCCTACAAGACGATGGACCGCGACTATATGGAGTCGGTTTGGTGGGCGTTCAAGCAGTTTTACGACAGAGGTCTAATTTACGAAGGACGCAAAGTGTTGATGTATTGCCCGCGCTGCGAGACGCCGGTCTCGAATTTCGAGGTCGCAATGGATAATTCTTACCAGGATGTGACTGAAGAGACGGTGACAGTGAAGTTTAAGTTGAAACCCGGTCAGGGGGTTGGCAACGCGATCGTCTCCGAAGATGTATACCTCCTTGCCTGGACCACCACGCCGTGGACTTTACCCGGGAACGTTGCGCTCGCGGTTGGAGAAAATATTGAATACGTTTTAATGAAAAGTTCGGATGGAGCGGCGCTAATTTTGGCCAAAGACCGTCTCGCGGCTATGGGAGTTATCGGGACTGTCACCCAAACCGTAACCGGCAAAAACTTGGTTGGTTTAGAATACGAGCCGCTGTTCGACGTGCCGGCGGTAAAATCGGACAAAACTTTTAAAGTTTATCCGGCAGACTTTGTCTCTACCGAGGAAGGAACCGGTATCGTACACACCGCCGTTGTCTACGGCGAAGAGGACTACGAGTTGGGACAGAGGGTCGGCTTGCCGGTCGTGCCGCTTCTGGACGACAAGGGTAAGTTTAATGACCAGGCACCGGAATTTCTGCGCGGTACGTACTTCAAAGACGCTGACCAAGTAATAATCGCCGACTTGGAAAAACACGGTCTGCTTTTCAAGAAAGAACAACACACTCACTCTTATCC
>DAIDBC010000055.1 GCA_027310265.1 Candidatus Colwelliibacteriota bacterium | reverse complement strand
ACCGCAAAAAGCATTTGGTATGATAACAAACTGTCGGATTTCTTCGCGCCGGCCGTTGACTCTTCCGGTTTGACCTCGCAGGCTTCGCATACTCCCGCTTGAGAAAGCTTTTTAGTAGAGAGAAAAAGCGCGGCTCCAAAGAAACCGGCGCTCAAGAGCTTCAACTCAAGCCCCTTGAACGGCAGAACGGCAAGTCCGCCGGCAATGCCGATAGCCGAGAGGAGAAAGGCTCCGCAGATGGGACAGCCTGCGGCCAGTGCACCGAAAGTGGCGCCAAGGGCGGTACCGCCCTGGTCCTTCAGACTTCTTAGTTTGGAATGTTGCCATGCGTAAAGAGAAACCGCCAAACTCATGCCGAAAAGCGCCATACTTAGAATCGTTAAGAGAACATACGGCCAGAAATAAAGCGGCACGTTCCAATACATTCCGTAAAAAATAACCCAAGTGGTGGTCTGGGAAAGCAGCCACCAGTATATAAGTCCGAGTCCAAGGGCGCCGTCTATTGCGACAAATAAATAGAGAGGCTCACTGAAAACATGCTTGAACAGAGATAACTTGGTTATCTTTGCTTCCGCTGTCGGTTGAGTTTCTTGCAATGTTTGATCTTGTTGTTCCATGCTCTCAAAAAGATGTATTTTAATTTTAATCTTTTAGTCGTTTAGATACAACAATTTATATCCCTCGTACGCCGCGCTACGCGCGGCTCGCGTGAATTTTCCTGAAAGTGAGGTAAGTTTTATAGCTGCTGGAGGGCAGGGACTCGAACCCCGATTAACGGCTCCAAAGGCCGCTGTCCTACCATTAGACGACCCTCCAAATCATCACTCACGATACCTTATTTCTTCAAATTTTCAATTATCGCCACTTCAAGCGGCACAATCGCAAACGGACTGTAGCGCATCTCGCTGTAAGCGCGAATTAGCGAACGGATAATACTAATAAGTTTGATATCATCCTTGACCATCGCGCCATGTTTCTTTATGACCGCGATTTCTTCGGAAGTAAGCTCGCGCCGGAAAACCTCCTCCAACCGCGGGTCGAACCTTAGAGAAAGCACACGGCGGAGGTAGTGGATCAAATCGCGAGTGAGTTGTACCAAATTGAAACCGGCCTCATTTATGTCGGCTAAGTAACTCAAGGCCGATTCCAAGTTGCCAGACAAAATATGCCCCGCGAGCGTGGAGGTGCGCACCAAGCCAACCTTTCCCAACAACCTCTCAACACTATCCAACGTCGTGCCGTTGCCCATTGAGACCACCTGCTCCAATAAAGATTCGGCATCGCGGAAACTGCCGTCAGCCGAAGCGGCAATCAATTCAAGCGCCGCACCGTCCACTTCCAATTTCTCATCGCGGATAATCAAATTAAGTTTTTTTAGAATTGCCTGCGTCGGTACCCGCTTAAAATTGAAGCGCTGGGTGCGCGAAGTTATGGTTGGCAGCAGTTTATCGGCCTCGGTCGTAGCTAAAATAAATATCGCGTGCGGCGGCGGTTCCTCCAAAGTTTTCAACAGCGCATTCGCGGCTTCTTTGGTCAGTTGGTGTGCCTCATCGATGATAAAAACTTTGTAACGATAGGAAGAAGGGGAGAGTCTCGCGCCCTCCTTCAAATTTCGGATTTCGTCGATACCGCGGTTGGAAGCCGCATCGATTTCGATTACATCGAGTGCCCGCCCTTCGTCGATCTCCCGACATGGCCGGCATTTGTTACATGGCTCGCCCAGAGACCGAAATTTCGGGTCGCTCGCCCGCGTCTCGCAGTTCGCGATTTTTGCGACGATTCTCGCGGCCGTAGTTTTGCCGGTGCCGCGCGGGCCGTAAAAGAGGTAAGCGTGGCTAAGCTTGTCTTCCTTTGCCGCGTTTTTCAAGATCTCAACCGTGAGATCTTGGCCGATGAGTTCGGAGAGTAATCGAGGTCGATATTTGCGGTAAATCGCAAGCGCCATAACCCTTTAATTATAGGGTTAAACGGCATAAAATGAAGCGACTAGAATTATGCCTCGGTACCTGTTAGTAATCCTCGCCGCCGCCCTCATTGCAGGGTCGGTTTTTATACTTGGCTACAGCAATAAACTTTCTTTCAACCCGGCGGGGGAGCCAACCGCTGGTGCGCCCGATCTCTCTGTCCCTGAAGCCATAAGCACCGGTGCAGTATCCGCGGCGGTAAATGGTAAGACACCTGACTTGCCACCCCAGCAACAACTAACCAACCCCCCCGCGATCGTGAAAGCAATCTACCTGACCGGTTGGTCAGCGGGATCGGCCTCAAAAGTAAAATGGGCAATCAATCTTATAAAGAACACTGAACTAAACGCGGTGGTAATCGATATCAAGGACTACTCCGGTTATCTTTCCTACGCCATGGACGTGCCGGAAGCAAAATCCTCCGGCGCCGAAGGACAAATCCGCATTCTACGACCCAACGCCCTCATTAAACAACTACACGATAACAACATTTATATAATCGGACGGATCACCGTTTTCCAAGATCCGATCTTGGCGGCCGCTAGGCCAGACTTGGCGGTCAAGAATAAAAATACCGGCGGGACATGGAAAGACCAAAAGGGTCTGGCCTGGCTTGATCCGGCCGGACAAGAAACGTGGGACTATGTGACTGCGGTGGCAAATGACGCCGTCTCGCGCGGGTTCGACGAAATAAATTTTGACTATGTTCGTTTTCCGTCGGACGGCACGCTCGCCAATATGGAATTTCCTTTCTACAAACCTACAGTTGAGAAGCACGAGGTATTAAGAGAATTTTTTAGCTATCTGCGCAAACATGTGAAAGGCAAGATTTCAGCGGACGTCTTCGGACTCACTACCGTTGCCGAAGACGACATGGGTATCGGCCAGTTGATCGGAGATGCGGCGGAATATTTCGATTACGTTTCGCCGATGGTTTATCCTTCCCACTACGCCAACGGCTTCATCGGTTATAAAAATCCGGCCGCGCATCCGTACGAAGTTATAAGCTACTCATTGAATAACGCCCTCGATAAGTTTTCGAAGATACCGGCGGGGCCCGACGGCACGCCTCCGCACATAGCGCAGCTGCGGCCGTGGTTGCAGAACTTCGATTTAGGCGCGGTTTACACCGCCTCAATGATTCAGGAGGAAATGAAGGCGGTGACTGATTCGCTCTGCATCACCGAACCGACCGCCGTAGAAGTAGAGTCTCTTTCCAAACTGACCGGCCCCGGGCGCAAATGCGGCTCCGGCGAGGCCGAGGCACGCAAGAGCGCTTACGATGGCTGGATGCTCTGGGATCCGGCCAACACCTACACCCCAGCCGCACTGGCGCCCAAGAGTACCCAATAAAAATGGACGGCTACGAACTAAAACTGACGGAATTTCAGGGCCCGATTGCGAAACTACTCGAGCTTATCGAGTCACGACAACTCGAAGTGACGAGGATCAACCTCGCCGAGGTAACTGCGGACTTCATCGATTATCTCAAAAAATTCGAATCAGTCCCAGCGTCCGTGCTGGCCGACTTTATAGCCGTTGCGGCAAAACTCATTCTTATAAAATCACATGCGCTTCTCCCGTCATTAGAAACATCGCCCGAGGAGGAACGCGAGATGGCCGATTTAGAAATGCGGCTCATGATTTACCGCGAGTTAAGAGGCGCGGAGAGAAACATCAAAAGAATCTGGGCTGTGAGCCCTATCTATCTCCGGGAGTTTCTGGCCGATGTCCCGCCGGGATTTTATCTAAGCCAGCCGGTTGGAGCTGACAAATTACTCTCCGCAATCGCTCGACTGAACGAGGAAATTGCGGTACTCTTCCCGCAAGAAGCAGAGGAGAAAATCAAGCTGGTCAGCCTGGAAGACACGATTAAAGACCTTGCCGCGACAATTAACAAATTGATCAAAACCAGTTTCAGCAAACTGACCGCCGGTAAGGATAAAAAGGATATAGTCGTTATGTTCCTCGCCCTGCTTCACCTTTTGAAAGACAATTCTATCCAGATCGAACAATCGAAAATGTTCGACGACATCAAAATTGCTTCGCAAAATGGCGGATAACATCAAAGCGGCACTGGAAGCGTTGCTTTTCGTTTATGGTGAACCGATCAAGGTTAAAAAATTGGCCGGGTTGCTCCAGACCGATGAAGCGGCGATAGAAAATGCATTGCGCGAGATGAGTACTGTCTCATCCGCGGACAGGGGACTGGATTTGGTCGTTCGCGACGGCGGGGCGGCACTCGTGACCAAACCGGAGTTTGGAGAAATGCTAAAGCAAATCGTAAAGGAGGAGCTCGACTCCGAACTTACCCCTGCCAGCATGGAAGCGCTTTCAATTATCGCTTATCTGGGGCCGGTCAGCCGCGCCGAAATAGACTATATCCGCGGGGTAAATTCCAGTTTCATTTTAAGAAGCCTTATGGTCCGCGGACTTATCGAACGGACTTCCGAGGTGGGTCATCCGAACACGCCCTTCTATCAAGCGTCATTCGACTTTCTGCGCCATGTGGGCGTGAACGCCGCAACCGATCTGCCGGATTATCCGAAATATCGCGAACTGATTACAAAGTTAAGACAAACCGATGAAACTGGGGAAGTTAAGTAACCTATTGTTTTCGGTAGCAGTCACTGTCGGCATCGCCGCCGGTTTGGTGATCGGTGCAAATTTCATTGGGAACAAAGACGAAGGGGCCTTTGCCGCTCCTAAAAATCCGCTTTCGGCGTCCGCTGGCAACGCGTTCATTAAATCTGGCTCGTTCGGCTCTACCGCACTTTACGCGCCAAGTTCTCCGGTGATAAACGAACCGCCGTTGGGGCTGGACGTGAGCGCCGCCGGAGTTTATGACTTGAATGGCGGCAAGATATGGGACTGGAACGGCGACAAGCACTGGCCGATTGCCTCCTTAACAAAACTTATGACTGCCCTGGTAGCCAAAGAGCAAATTCCCGATTCAGACCAGATCCAGATTAGTTCCGAAGCCGAACAGCCGCTGAAAGATAACGGCGCCGCCCCGACTTTTAATATAGGCGACACGCTTTCTGCCAAAGATCTCGTAAAAGCAATGTTTTTGGTTTCATCGAATGATGCAGCGGAGGCTCTTGCCCGGCACTACGGCTACGACAATTTTATAAGGGCGATGAACGACAAAGCGCAGGAGTTAGGTATGACCAATACCGTTTTTGCGAGCCCCTCTGGCTTATCGGTGAAAAACCTATCAACAGCGACTGACCTGGATAAACTGGTAAGATTTGTCTGGATGAGCAACCGTGACCTCTTCGCTACGAGCCGTAAAACCAAAGACTACGTTACGGTCGCAAATGGCCGATACCGCACGCGGCGTTATCTAACAAACATTAATACTTTCGCCGGCGAGAAAAACTTTTTGGGAGGTAAAACCGGCCAGTTGCCTGAATCCGGCGGCAACTTAATTTCGATATTCGATGCAAACGGTCCGAAGCTGATTATCGTTCTTGGAGCGGGCGACAGGTTCCAAGAAACTCAAACCATACTTGCGACGCTATGATGGTTTTGGAAGCAATAAGAGTTTTTACTTTCACGGTCGTGTCATTTTTAGTTGCTTTAACTCTCACTCCGCTAGTTTTAAGGCTACTTAAAAAAATAAACGCGCGGAAGCAAATCAGGACAACGGAAGCGGCCCCGGTTTACTCGCAGCTTCACGCCGGTAAATCTGGGACCCCTACCATGGGGGGCGTGATTATTTGGGGAACAGTATTAGGACTGGCGGCGGTCTTCGCGTTGCTGAATTTCATGTTCGACGGTTTTTTCAAGTACCTAAATTTTGTTGACCGCGCCCAAACTTATCTTCCGCTTGCCGCGCTTGCAATTGCAGCAATCCTCGGACTCGCCGATGATGTTCTAGGAATAATGAAAATCGGCCCGAACGGCGGGGGATTGTCGGTGCGTTATAAATTGATCGTATATGCCGTTCTTGCCGCCGTCGGCGCCTGGTGGTTCTACGCCCCGCAGAATCTGAACTGGCACGTGTTCAAGATTCCGTTTGTAGGGACCATAGATATCGGCTTATGGTATATACCCGTATTTATGTTCATCATTATCGCGAGCGCTTTTTCGGCCAACGAAACTGACGGTCTAGATGGTCTCTTAGGCGGCGTGGCGCTTTTCGCTTTCGCGGCGCTTACCGTGGTCGCTTTCGCGCTCGATCGCTTCTATCTGGCGACGATGGGCGGGGCGATAGTGGGGGCGCTCCTCGCATTCCTGTGGTACAACATTTATCCCGCCAAGTTCTTTATGGGTGATACCGGCAGCATGGCTTTGGGCATCACACTCGGTGTGATGACTATGCTTACCAATACCACCCTCTTTCTCCCGTTTTTCGGCTCAATATTGGTCCTGGAATCACTCTCAGTGATAATTCAGCTCGTAAGTAAAAAGTTATTCAAAAAGAAAGTGTTTTTGTCCACGCCGATCCATCATCATTTCGAGGCGCTGGGCTGGCCAGAATCGCAAGTAACGATGCGCTTCTGGATTATCTCGGTTATGTTCGCCGCCCTGGGTTTAATTCTCTTTTTCCTCTCCAGATACTTCGCCTAAAAACCTTATTAACAAGCGGATCGCAACGACTGGTAAGTGAAAGTTGTATAATATAGGCAAGAAAATGATGGCGGCACAACCCGAGAGAGAGAGGAAGCACAGGTTCGTACTTATAAGGTAGCAACCGTTCTATTCGCTTTGTTATTCTTTGGAGCCCTCGCTTGGAGGGCTCTTGCCTGGACTAATCCTTCCTTATCTCCCCCGAACGGCGGAGCAGGAGCAATACCAATAGCGAGTGGTGGGACGAGTGCGACCACAGCTGCAGGCGCCTTGTCTGCCTTAGGTGGAGCTGCCAAGGGGGCTAACTCTGACATTACCTCCCTTACTGGCCTAACAACACCACTAGGTGTGGCCTATGGTGGTACGGGCTTGTCCTCTGTGGGGTCCTCCGGTTATGTACTTACGTCGAACGGTACAAGTTGGATTGCGCAGGCGCCATCGACTGGCGGCCATACGGGTGCTCCTACTGCTGTTACCTCTGTTACAGTTCAAAACACTTTCTCGTACACTGGTTCGGTCGTAAGTTGGACCATCCCGACAGGGGTTACTTCAATTTCAATTTCGGCAAAAGGTGCCGGCGGTGGTGGCTACGGTACTGGTGGTGC
>DAIDBC010000043.1 GCA_027310265.1 Candidatus Colwelliibacteriota bacterium | reverse complement strand
TCCCGGGAGCGATCAAAATCCAGTCGCCGGACACTATATCCTGCCTTAATTCCGACTGTTCCATCCCGCTCTATTGCTTCTTCAATCTATTTTCATAGTACCACGAGAGTACGTCCTTCGCTATTGGCACTGCGTTTAAGCTGCCTTGTTTCGAGTTTTCGATCAGGACCAAAATTGCGATTTGAGGATCATCGCACGGCGCATAACCTACGAAGAGGGCATTTTCTTTGGCGTTGTTCTGTACCTGGGCGCTGCCGGTCTTGGCACAAACCGCAAAAGGCAAATCATTTAGGCTGTAGGCCGTGCCGAGTTTGGAGGTCACCGCTTCACGCATCCCCTTTTGGACCTCTTTAATCTGCGGCAGCAGATAAGAGAGATCTTCCGATACGGCCGGGGCGATTGCCGAATTTATTTGCGGACGGTAGATTTTACCGCCGTTAGCGATCGCAGAGATGTAATCAAGGAGTTGCAACGGGGTCACGGATAAGTCGCCTTGTCCGATTGAAACGTTATATGTGTCGCCCAAGAGCCACGGAGTCCCGGAGCGTTGTTCCTTCCACTCCGGTGTGGGCAGAAATCCCGAGGCTTCACCGGGCATATCTATCCCAGTTGCTTTACCCAGACCGAAATTCTGCCACCAGTTGTAGAGACGACTTACGCCCAAACCGCCTATCCCGTAGTCTAAAGGATCGTTTAAAAGCGGTGAACTCGACGGCGGCGAACCCCCACCCATCAGGTAGAAGTAAACGTTTGAGGACTGGGCTATAGCTGACCCTAAATCCACGTAGCCTTGATACCTCCAGTCAAGATATCGGCTGGGTGACGAAGGGTCATAACGATTGGGAACCGTCAAAAAACCTGGAGAAAAAATTTTGCGATCCGGCAAAACCACACCCTCTTTTAGCGCCGCGACCCCGACTAGAGGTTTAATAGTCGAACCGGGGTTGTAAGAACCACTTACTGCCCGATCAAACAAAGGGTTATTGCTATTCCCTATTGAGGCAGTAATGTTCGCGGGGTCGAAAACAGGAAAGCTCAGAAGGGTTAGCACCGCCCCGGAGTTGGGGTCGATCGCCAGGCCCACGCCGCTAGTTCGACCTAGATTTTGCAAGCCAGAAAGCATACGGGTGTAGAAATATTTCTGGAAATCGGAATCAATGGTGGTTGAAATATCCTTGCCCGGGACAGGCGGTTTAATCCGTTCGCTACCTTGCACAACCCCCCTGGCATTACGCGGCACCATTTTTGTCCCGTCTTCACCCCTAAGCTCGCTGTCATAGTAGGCTTCCAGGCCGGTCCGGCCCTTAACGAGATTGTCCTTATCGCTCTGACCTACGAACCCAACCAAGTGAGAGAATGCCGGGCCGCCGGTATAGGCACGGGCGTAATCGTATTCGATATGCAGCGAGGAAAGATTTAAGCTTTCAACCGCAATGTCCTGATCGCGGGTTATGTTGTGCGCAAGAATGATGTCGGTCGCTTCTTCCAGGTTCACCGCAGATATTTTTGATGTAAGCTCGTCACGATTGATTTTCAAAATGTTTTCTGCTGCATCCAAAACCTTGGCCTCCTCGTTATTTTTAATCATCACCCCGACGTTCAAGAAGACGCTGAAGGCTTGATTGTTCTCCACGAACGGCTTCCCGAAACGATCGGTAATAACGCCGCGACGGGCGATGACTGGAGTTTCCTCATTGGCATTTACTGCTGCCAGTTCGGAGTAGCGGCCGTATTCCACTATACCTAGGGTAATAAGTCTTATCGCAGCCGTAATGGCAACGAAAATGGTAATGGCGAGGATAACCCAAAAAACGCGAGTAGCGAGCGGCTGTTCCTTGTGTTCCAACTCTGGAAAAGCGCTGTCGGCCACGGTTTCATCAAAACCAATATCCCTATCGCGCAAATACTTTTTTGCCATAGATCAACTCGATTATAAGGTAAAGCGCTGCGGCAAGTACCAGGTTATAGAAAATTTCCTCGGCCGTAACCAGCGGTTGTAATGGGCCTGTGGCGTTAAGCACGATAGTCGAAACCAAAATTGCAAAAATGAGCATGAGCCGCGGCTGCAGACGGACGCGGTCCATTACAAAGCCGCAGGCCACGGTTATGAATATAAATACAAACCCGTATATGTCCGGCAAGGCGGTGAATTGGATAGCAAGTTCGGCTACGAGGACCAACGCCAGCCGTTCGATCCAATCTCGTTCGATAATCAGGAAAAAGATAAATGTAAGAACCAGGACCAGATCGGGCTTCACACCGGCGATCGAGAACCATGGCGCGCCCTGAAGCAGGCCAGCGAACGTTACCGCAACCAGACTAGTTATGAACCGTGACATGCCTTAAATCGCTTAGCTGCACCCCGGCCTCTAAGCTCGCTTCGCGGAAAGGCGTGCCGGCCATATCGGTTAAATCCTTTACCGTTCCCACTTCCAAGCCGTACGGAAAATCTTTGCTCGCCGTCACAACCAAATCACCAACCTTTACATCCCCTTCACGCGGAATAAGCGTGGCCCTAGGGGCATTACCCCCCTTAAAAAGGGCGTCAACCTGTTTTTCCCCTATTCGTACTGCCATTTCCCAAGACGGGTCAAAAATTGTCGCGACGACGCTTGTGTGCTCGGAAACCGAGATAACCCTGCCGACCAAAACTTTTTCACCCCAAGTTACCACTGCGCCATCACGCACGCCCTCAACCGAACCAGCCGCAATCGCAATATCTTTTTTACTGTTTAAAGGATAGCTGGAGTAGACCTCCACCGTGCTCGGCTCGGATAACTTTTGATCGAAAACCTGCGTTCTTAACGAAGCATTTTCCTGTTTTAAGTTATCTAGTTCACGCAGCAGGTCAGAAGTGGAAACGGGAACTGAATCGCTAAGACGGCTTAACGCCGATCCGCCAAGCAGCTTTCCCTGCGATAGTAAGTTGACTCTGGCAAACAAGAAAACCAAAACGATACCTATCACAGTAAAAGCCAGAATACGCTTCATATGTTTATAATCTTTGGCCTCGGCTGGTTAGAAAGAATTGCTTCGTATTTAGGCAAATCCTCCACAATAATTCCAAGACCGCGCACAACGCAGGTAAGAGGATCGTCAACCACACTCGTTTTTACCGTAACCTCGCGTTCGATGTAACGGTCAAGACCGGACAATAAACTGCCACCCCCAGAAAGATAAATGCCGCGTTTTAGAATGTCGCCTACCAGCTCCGGTGGGGCCTCTTCAATGATCTCGCGTATCGCCTCGACAATCGACTTAAGAGACTTCTGCATCGCTGCCCGCACGTTCCCGCCTTTGATAATTATTTCTTTCGGCAAGCCGGTCGACATATCGCGACCCCTCACCGCCATTTCTGACTTCTCGTCCTGGGGAATTGCCGACCCTATCGCTATTTTCAGCTCTTCGGCAGTTGGCTCACCGATTGAGAGTTTAAATTCGTCGCGGATATAGCGGATTATATCCTCACTAAGTTTTTGACCGGCAATCTTCAGACTTTTGGAGACCACTGTTCCACCCACTGAGATGACCGAGACTTCGGTCGTGCCGCCGCCGATGTCCACAATCATATTTGCCGACGGTTCGTCGATTGGCAACCGCGCTCCGACCGCCGAAGCGATCGGTTCCTCGACTAAAAGTGCCTTGGAGATACCGGCCGAAACCGCTGCGTCCTCAACCGACTTGCGTTCCACCTCGGTGAGGTTGGTGGGTACGCTCATCGCCGCAAGATAATAGCGCGAGAATAAGCCCTCACCCCCGACTTTTCGCAAAAAGAATTTCATAATCGCCTCAGTCATCTCGAAGTCGGAAATAACTCCGTTAATCAATGGTTTGATAAGACTGATGTGCGCCGGCGCGCGGTCGAGCATCTTTTTAGCGTCGCTTCCGACCGTGAGGATTTGGCCGGTACGGTTATTCAAAGCAATTAATGTCGGTTCGTTTACCACGATTCCCTGGCCCTCCAGGTAAACCAAGAAGTTGGCGGTGCCGAGGTCTACCCCGACGTTTTTATAAAAGCTTCGAAATAGTGGCATAGCTGACCAGTTTGGAACCTTTGGCGTTTCTCTTTTTGACCTCTATCTTACCACCGGTTTTCTCGCTCACAACCAATCGGTAAGGAATGCCGATAAGATCCGCGTCGGCAAACTTCTCGCCAGCAGAAATCTCCCGGTCGTCGTAGAGTACCTCGTTACTTTTTGCGCGTAAACGGCGGTATAAATCCTTGCCCATGCCACTTTTGAGTTCAATCAAGTGGAAACGGTAGGGCGCGACGGATTCCGGCCAGACTATACCGCGCTCATCGTGGTAAACCTCGACAATGGTGCCCATCAGGCGGCTCACGCCTATGCCGTAACTGCCCATAATCACATCTTTTTCTTCGCCTTTTTCGTTTCTATACCGCAAATCAAAAGGTGCGGAAAATTTAGTCCCGAGCGAGAAAACATTCCCGACCTCGATTGCCCTTTTTTCAATCATGTCATTCTTCTTGAGCTTGAGCTCGGCGATAACCTCGTCGGTATAAACCTCTTTGTTAACCGCGATCTTTGAACTTTCGTCCAGATAAATAGTGTCTTCGCCAGCTGGCGTTATCGTCTGAAATTCGTGCGAAAACTTGGAAAAACTTCCCCCGGAAGCGAAGGTCATGTAAGTCAGATGGCCTATGCCCGCCCTTTTAAAAATATTGCGATAGGCGGCCTTCGCCTTTTCGTAAAACTTTTCATGTTCTGCCTCGTCTCTGGAAAAGGAATAGAGGGCTTTCCAATAAAATTCCCTGCCGCGTAAAATACCGGACTTGCTTCTCGCCTCGTTACGGAAAATATTTTTGAAATCATACGGGTAGATTGGCAGATCTTTATACGAACTTACGTACTGCTTTAAAATATTGGAGTATGCCTCTTCGTTAGTAAACGACAAACCGATATCCGCTCCAGTTTTCAGCTTCGTTTTAAACCAGGCGTCCACGACGGCATCGTTCCAGCGGTTGGATTTTTCCCAAACGTTTTTGTTCTGAAGAACGGAGGTGCGCATTTCTGTGCCGCCGATTTTATTCATTTCCTCGCGGATAATATTTTCAATTTTGTTCAAAACGCGTAAACCGAGCGGCAGGAAGGAATAAACCCCCGCCATTTCCTTGAAAATAAACCCGCTGCGGATGAGCAGTTTGGCATTTATCGCTTCTTCGTCTTTGGGCGCTTCGCGGAGAGTTTTGGTGAATAATTCGCTCTGTTTCATTAGAAAATGCGGCTGATATCCCTAATGGTAATAAGGAGCATTAAAAATAGCAAAAAAACCAGTCCTATAGCGTTAACCAGGTTTTCAACATGAGGACTCAAAGCGCGCCTATACAGTTTCTGAACGGCAATCATCAAAACCCGGCCGCCGTCGAGCGCTGGAAACGGAAAGCTGTTCACCACTGCCAGGTTCACCGAAATCAAACCCAAGAGTTCCAAGAGATACACTAAACCAAGTTTGCTGGCCTGGCCGATGATATTGAATATCCCAATCGGCCCGGTCACCTCGGACAATCTACCCCACTGTCCCTCAAATATTCCTTTAATGAGACCGGTTAGAGCAACAAAAATTGATTTTGTCGCCTCGAAGGTAAGTTTGCCGCCGTCGACAACTGCTTTTGCAAAACTCTCCCTGGCCACACCGCCCTCGATTACGGCGACACCCAAGCGCCCTTCGCCAGCCGGAGGATTAACGCGAGGAGTAGTAGTAATTGTTTTCGTTTCACCGTTATGCAGAATTTTGAATGAAATTTCATGTCCGGCATTAGCGGCTATAAAAGAGGTGAAGGCCTCCGGTGTATTGAAGTTGAGGACCTGGTCACCAGGATTTATGCCGGAAATAGCCGCAGGGCTTCCTGCAACCACCTGGCTTATTACCGCTTGTTGCGGCATACCGATCATAAAAACGGCGGTAAAGGCTGCCCAAGCCAGAAGCAAATTCATTAATACGCCGGCGGCGACAATAACGATTTTGCGGGTAGCAGACAGATCTCTAAAACTGCGCTTAGAAGCGTCGAGAACCGCGGAACCGTCTTGCAACTCGTTTTCGCCGTGAATCCTTACAAAACCACCAAAAGGTATGGCGTTCAGGCTGTACTCGGTCTCGCCAATTTTTTTCGATACTATTTTAGGCGGAAAACCGACGCCAAATTCCTCCACCGTTGCGCCTAAGAGTTTGGCCGCCACGAAGTGCCCGAATTCATGCCCGATTACAAGGGTAAGCAAGAAGATTAGGGCGATTACAAGCGTAAGCCCCATTTAACCGTTTATGTCCCGGAGTTTATCCTCGAGCGCCTTCTCAATCGTTTCGTTAAACTTATCAACTAATTTTTGCAGCTGTTCTTTCGATCGGAACTTGGCGTCTTTGTCGACCTCGGCGTTGACCAACTTATTCACAGCGTCGCGTTCAACTCGCATTTTAATGCGGGCATTCTCCGTCGCGGCTCTCACTAGTTTTTCTAACTCGCGGCGGCGTTCCTCGGTAAGCTCCGGCGTTTTTACCCTTATCACGTTGCCCTGCGGGGATACGCCCAGACCGAGATTTTCTGATTCAATTGCCTTGGTAACCGCCGGCAGGGCATTTTTGTCCCAAACCGAGATTACCAGATCGCGCGGCGGCTCAATCGCGATTGAACCCAGTTGCTTTACGATCATTATCTGCCCAAGGTATTCCACCTTTATATTCTCCACCAGTTTCGGACTGGGACGGCTGGTCCGTAAAGAAGCCAATTCTTCCTTCAACGCCTCGGCTATTTGATTAAATTTCACCTCTAGTTTCTTTAGATAGTCCATAACACGGTTTCCAATTGCAACCTTTTATTAGTGTTCAGCGATGCATTCAGAGTCGAACGCCTAAGCAGTTCCCTTAACCCCAGGACATTCCGTTCTGGATCTTTATACAGCTCGGCGATCATTTCTCTTACGATTGCTTCCAGTCTCTGTGGTTCGTCCAGCGCTTCGCGCAAGGCTCGGCTATCCTTACCCCTTATCGCTTCCAAGGCGCTTTTATGCGCAGATTTCAGGCCTGCCTCGCCCAGAGCAAGGGCAAGCGCCCGCCCCATCAACCCAAAAGATCGTCCTGCAACATCCTTGGCTGTTTTCGCATCCACTCCGTAACTCGAATGAAGATATTGCTCAATTTCGCTGGTAGAAAGACGCTGGAAATATACTTTCTGGAAACGAGATTGCAGCGTAGAAGTAAGACTGTCCGGGTTGCTCACGATAAGTATCACCAGGCCGTGTGGCGGTGGCTCCTCGGAAATTTTTAGGAGCGCGTTTTGTGCCTGATCGGTCAGCGCTTCGGCATCATCGATGATCACGGTGCGGTAATTCGACGCAGCGGGCTGTTGGGATAGGAAATACTTTATGTCCCGCACCTCGTCGATACCGATGCTTTCTCCCGCTCCGGGGTTTATGACCATACTCTCGCTCCGCGGAGTGCGTGACGGCTCGAAGCTGCCGAATTCCAGATAGTCAGCCAGACGGGAGGCGAAAGTGAACTTTCCGACGCTATGCTCGCCAAAAAATATGTAGCCGTGGGAAAGTTCGCGCCGGTTAGCCAGGCCAACAAAAAGCTTCACCAGCCAGTCGTAACCGAGGAACCCCGCAGACGTCTTACCTTTTATTGAGGAGCGTGCGCTTGTAGACATCGAGATGATCAATTATTATCCCTGACCCCTTGGCTACACAAAGAATTGAGTCTTCGGCAACGTAAGTCGGGACGCCCAGAAGACGTTCAAAGAAGTCGTCGATGTGACGCAGGTTTGCGCTGCCACCAGAAAGGATTATCCCCTTTTCCATGACATCGGCTACCAGCTCCGGCGGAGTCTCATTGAAGACGTTCTGAACCGCGGCAGCTATTTCCATCAGGTAGGGATTTAACGCCTCAGCTATCTCGTTGGAATTTAAAGTCACGTCTTTCGGTAAACCGCTTATCAGATCGCGGCCGCGGATTTGCACTTCCAGTTTGCTTTTCAAAGACATCGCGGAACCGGCGGAGATTTTGGCAGCCTCCGCGCTCTGCTCGCCGATCGCCACGCCGTACTTCTTCTTCACGAAGTTAACAATAGCCTCATCAAACTTATTGCCGGCAACCCGCACGCTTGACCAGCAAACTATTCCGCCCAACGATATCACCGCGACTTCGGAAGTACCTCCGCCGATATTTATAATCATATTTCCGGAAGAAGAATTGATAGCAATACCGGCCCCCAGCGCAGCCAAGAGCGGCTCGCGAACAACATAGGCGTTTTTAGCGCCAGCCTCTTCGGCGGCATTAACCACCGCCCGCCGCTCAGTCGCGGTAATCCCGGCCGGCACAGAAATGACTACATCCGGTTTAAGCACGTTCCAGCGGCCGGTGGCCCGGCTGATGAAGTATTTCAGCATCGCCCGAGTTATGTAGTAGTCGGCAACAACGCCGTCTTTAAGTGGACGATAAGCGGCAATATCGCCAGGGGTGCGGCCGATCATTTCCTTAGCCTCGCGCCCGACGGCCATTACCACGTTATCCGGAAGAGTTAAGGCGACGATAGTCGGCTCGTTAACGATAAACCCTTTTCCGGGTACAAAAACCACCGTGTTGGTGGTCCCTAGATCTATGCCGATGCGATTTACAAACATTATTTTACCCTTTCGATATTTGCCCCTAATTTTTTTAACCTCGTATCGATGTCTTCGTATCCCCGGTCTATCTCTTCGATTCCTTCAATCTCCGATTTACCCTCGGCGATAAGCGTGGCTATTAGATGCGCCATGCCGGCTCGCAGGTCCCGAACCTTGAAATTCCTGCCCGAAAGACGGGTCGGCCCGGAAATGACTGCACTATGCGGTTGACCATCGCCGGCAAAGCGACAGGGCAGTTCGCCCAGGCACTTCGAGAATACTTTAATATTTGCGCCCATTAAGTTCAAATCTTCGACATAGCCGAAACGATCCTCGTACACGGTTTCATGGATTACAGATGTGCCATCGGCCTGAGTAAGTAGCACCACGAAAGGTTGTTGCCAGTCGGTCATAAAACCCGGGTGGGTATCAGTTTCGATGTTTGTGGCTGACAAGTTCTTCGCCCCAAAGAAAGTTATGCCGTCGTCCTCAACCCTGTATCCGCCGCCGACTCTCCGTACTGCATTCAAAAGGGTCATCAAGTCGCTTTGACGGGTGTTTGCGACCTTAACCTCGTTATCCGGCGAGGACAGAGCCAAACTCGCGAAAGACGCCGCCTCGTTCCTATCCGGCATGATTTTATGCGAAACGCCGCCCAATTTCGGCACCCCCTCGATGTAAATCTTACGATCGGAGCCCATCTCAATAATTGCCCCCATTTTCTGCAACATTAAAATCAGCTCAATAACCTCCGGTTCTATCGCCGAGTTCTCGATGGTTGTCTGGCCCTTGGCCAGCACTGCCGCCAAAATCGTGTTTTCGGTCGCGCCCACGCTGGGATAGCGCAGGCGGATTCTTGTACCTTTCAAACCATGCGGCGCTTCGGCATGATAATAATCCTCATCGATTTCTATCTTTGCGCCCATCGCTCCCAAAGCTTCAAGATGGATATCGACCGGCCTAGGACCGATCTTATCCCCGCCTAAAATCGGCACTTCAGCCCGGCCTACTCTGTTTAAGAGGGGGCCCAGAGCCAAAATTGGAATACGGTTGCGTCTGGAAAGTTTAGTTACTTTAAAGTTGGTGATCTCGGGAGTCTTTATCTTTAGAACACTCCCATCGATCACTATCTTGCTGCCCACCGAGGAACAAAGTTCCTTGGTTATTTCCGCGTCACCGATACGCGGGAAATTTGAGAGGACGCACTCTTCGTCGGTAAGGAGCGAGGCGACCATCATCTTGGTCGTAGCATTTTTTGAGCCCCTAACCTCAATTTCCCCTCTTAACTTTCTGCCACCGTTTACAACGAATTTCACCTTGCATATTATAGGTGAGAATGAGCCGCGGAACTAGGCGGATTATCTTTTATCTTTTCGTGCTTCTATTCATCGCCGTAGGAACGGCGGTTGTTTCGTATTCGCAGGGTTGGCGCTTTGATTTTAAAACCGGCCGTTTCGAGAAAACCGGCGGAATTTACCTTAAGATCGAGCCGTCCGACGCCGTAATCGATCTAGATAGCAAGCAAGTGAAAAACCAGTCAAGTATTTTCCAGTCCGGGACTTTAATTTCCGACCTCACCAAAGGTAAATACGCCGTCGAGATATCGAAAGACGGGTATTATTCTTGGGAGAAAAATATTGATGTAGAACCAGGCGCCGCCTCCGTTTTCGACAAAATAATCCTTTTACCGCGGGACAACGCTAAAAAGATTGACGAGGCCGCAGACAATTTTGTAATTCTGGAAGGTAAGGCAGTCGAAACGAAGGGGGGTGTGGTAACGTTCGGCGACAAACTGGTACGCGGAAATAAAATAGTGGACGTTTCTCTGGGTGGGAAGATAATCACTCGTTCTGGTAGCGGAACATATTATCTCACCGATCTTACTGCCGGTGACGGGGCATCGCTTAACGTAAGTACCTTATTCAGTAATCTTAAGCAATCCGCGCTCAACCTTAGCGGAACAGTCGCAATAACCGCAATCGATTTTCACTCATTTGATGATAGCCGCCTTGTAATAGAGACGGCCGGCGGTCTATACATACTGGACACCAAAAATCTATCATTGGAGCAGGTTGCTTCCAACCCACTTGCCTTTACCATTTCCGGCGACCAACTAGTATGGGTTGGCACGGACGGCGTATGGAGCTACAACCTCATACTCCGCTCTGTGACGCAGGTAAGCGATACGATTGTTTCTGCCGACAACCCAGCCATCGGAGTAGGGGTTAGTCCATCGGGATCGCTTATCGCCATATTGCAAAAGAGTGGCCGACTGACACTTGTAGACTATTCCGCGCAAAGCGCTACTAAAATTGCGGACAAGGTTAAGGAGTTCGCTTTCTCGCCTAATTCCCATTATCTGGCTTACGCCGATTACGACGGACCGCTTGTGACTTACCGTATTGACCAACCGGGGTATATTGACCTTAATCCGTCTAAGGAATCGCCAGTAAGTGATTTCGGCTGGTATAAAGACAGTGCGCATTTGATTGCGCTCCGCGAGGGAAAGCTGAATTTTATCGAGGTTGATACATCGCTCCCCGTGAATGGTGCGGAAATCGCCCGTGAGGTAAGCGAATTCTACTACGACGGCAGTGGCGATATACTTTACTATCTTTCTCCCACGGGGCTGTTTAGCTTCTCAATAGTCCGCTAAAATAGGAATATGCAAAAATGCGCTATTGCGATCTACGGTTCTCCCGGATCGGGCAAAGGGACGCAGGCAAACCTTATCGAGAATAAATACGGCTTTATCCATTTCGATACCGGCAAATACATCGAGCAGCTGGTCCACGATCCGTCGCTGCAGAAAAACGCGATTATCAAACGAGAGCGCCGGAATTTCGATACTGGCTACCTTTGCACCCCTTCTTGGGTATTAAAAGTGGTTAAGTCGCGGGCGAAACAGTTTGCCAAGGCCGGATTTAGCGTCGTCTTTAGTGGCTCGCCGCGCACGCTTTACGAGGCCAAGGGCTTAATTCCCCTATTGGAGAAACTTTACGGCCGCAAGAATACTAAATTTTTCTCTTTAGAAGTACCGAAAGACGTTGCGGTAAAACGCAATATGATCCGTGAACGCTGCTCGGTCTGCGGAGCAATTATTATCGACTTAGGGTATCGCCTGCGCCGCTGTCCGATCTGCAAAGGCAAACTTATCCGCCGCACTTTAGACAACAAGAAGGCGCTGATTAAACGGTTTGATGAGTATAACGAACGGACCAAACCGGTCTTCGACTTTGTAAAGAAGCGTGGTTACAGGATTATCAAGATTGACGGATGCCCCGTGCCGGAGAAGGTTTTCAAGAGCGTTTCCAAACATTTATAATCTGTCCGATGAACCACCTCCAAAAAACCGCACCGGAAATAGCGCGGATTCGCAAGTCTGCCGCAATTCTCTCGAAAACTCTGAGGAAACTAAGTGTCGCGGCCGCACCAGGGGTAAGTTTAATCGACCTTGACCGCCTGGCACGGAATGTTATCGAAGCGTCCGGTGGCCGTTCAGCTTTCTTGGGCTACCGCCCCTACGGGGCGAAAGAAAGATATCCTTTCACGCTCTGCACTTCCTTGAATGAAACAATAGTGCACGGCCGTCCCTCCGCTTATGTTTTAAAAGACGGCGATATCCTGAAACTGGACTTAGGGGTTGAATACGAAGGAGGAATAAGTGATGCCGCAATAACCGTCGTCATCGGGAGGGTTTCGGTGGAAGTGAGAAATCTTGTCAAAGCGACCAGAAACGCCCTGCGGGAGGCGGTAAGGGCGGTAAGGGCTGGAAACACCGTTGGCGACATTGGGCATGCCGTCGAGCGTACCGTGACCGCGGCCGGGTTCAAGGTGATTGACGGATTGACTGGTCACGGCGTCGGGAATGAACTGCACGAGGACCCGGTCATCTATAACCGCGGCAAAGCCGGTACTGGACAGGTGCTTTTAGAAGGAATGGTTATAGCGATAGAACCAATGACCAGCATCGGAACATCCACTGCTATCCAGCGCAAGGATGACAGTTTTGCGACTGCCGATGGCAGCATCGCTGCCCACTTCGAACACACCGTGCTCGTTACAAAACGAGGCTCGGAAGTTCTTTCTATCTAGACTATTGTATACCCTCGTATTCGCGGATGGTGAGTTGCGAATCGATTTGCTGGGCGGTCTCGAGGGCAACGGCGACAACGATTAGAAGCGCGGTTCCGCCGATCGTCATCGCCGAAGAGTTGGTCACAAAAGCCTGGGTGGCAAGCGG
>DAIDBC010000042.1 GCA_027310265.1 Candidatus Colwelliibacteriota bacterium | reverse complement strand
GAATATAACTTGACAAGTGTTCGTATTTATGGTTTAGTGTAGTCATATTGATTCTGTTACCTTTTATATTGGGCTAATAGCCGGGAAAATCCTATTTCCCTAAGAGGGCAGAGACCATAAGCAGTCGCCTTGAGTGGCTGCTTTTCGTTCTTGCCTTTATTTTTGACTTTATCTTTTATGGGCTGCTATATTAAAGCCGATGCCCAGAACAAAAACCGCCAAAAAAGAATTGCGCAAGAATGCGCGGCGCCGTAAAAGGAATACTGTGAAGAGAAACGACTTTAAAAAAGTTCTAAAGACTTCAACTGATCTTAAAAAAATCTATCAGGCGATAGACAAGGCAGCGAAAGCCGGCATTATCAAAAATAATAAAGCCAGCCGCCTTAAATCGCGATTAGCGAAGCGCAAAATCAAGTAGCGCCTCTTCGTAATCCAATCTTCCGGACTTTATCGCAACATCGTAATCGGCAAGGATTGTTGCCTCCCTAAAATCACGCAGACGATACGCCAAACCGTTGAACACCCTCCGCGGTTCATCGCGTCTATCGCTTAAGATAAGTTCCAGCGCCGTAACTTTCGCCCGCGGGTCGCGGCCATACTTCAAGCCATTTAGCAGTTCGTAATAGTTAAGAGTTGGCTTGGCTTCGATTTCTTGTTTGGACATCAGCGCCAGTTTGTCGAGCTCGGTTACGATTGACCAAGCGTCTCCGCCGTAGGCTTTAACCAGCCCACCCAAAACATCAGTCCTCAACTTAACTCCACGGGCGGCAGCCTCCTTATTAATGAAGGTTTCCAAATCCTTGCCTTCCAGAAGCGGAAATTCTTGATAATGAGAGGGTTTTTTGGTTAAAAAGGATAGTTTTACGGGCGGTTTGTCATCGGAAGAAACGAGAATGGTTGTTTTCCCGCCGCCATCCAAGTATGGCTTAAGGGTATCGCGCAGTTCTGCGTCCTGCGCTTCAAACGGCTCCTCAACGACCGCCAGTTTGTCCGGCTCGAACATCGAGCTGTTCGCCAAGAACTCTTTGAATTTATCCAAGTCGCCGGCCTCGCTGAAATTGAACCGCGCGCTCGACAGGCTGCCGTGTTTTTTGCGGTAGGCTTCGATAACTTCTCGCTCTTTAGACAGGCGGCGGTAAGAATCGGGGCCGTAGAGAAAGACGATCATAGTTCTTCGCTTGAACCCACTTCTGTAGGCGGGACAAGTCTGGGATCCGTGGGTAAAGTCAGGAAAAACTTGGTCCCCCGGCCCAGCGTTGATTCGGCCCAAATCGTGCCGCCATGGCGATTGATAATATTTTTGGTGATGTACAAACCCAAGCCGGAGCCCTCGGTCTGAAACTTCATCACATTCTCGGCCCTGAAGAACTTTGTAAACAATTTCTGCATCGCTTCCGGCGGAATGCCCACCCCGGTGTCTTCGATGCTCACCTGCACATAGGGCTGGTTGGGCACGCGCGCTAAACTAACCGTAACCGATCCGTTCTTCACGTTGTATTTGATGGCATTATCAATCAGATTAGACAACGCTAGACCGAGTTTTGAGGCATCGATGTGTACAACAAGTGATGATTCGCCGCCGCGGTCGAAGTAGAGACTTACGCCGTACTGCTTGGCGACAATATTGGCGTTCTCGAGTATCCCAGCCAGGAATTCGACCAGGTTGGCGTTGTCGAATTCGTATCCGAATCTACCCTCCTCGATTTTGGCAACATCTAAAAGGTCGTTTACTATCTTTAATAGTTTTTGCGAGGCAGTAAGGCCGCTTGTAACCACCTCCTTGTCCGCCGGCGCGATACTCGCTGATTTAGACAAGGTCTCAAAAATCCAGTGGACGGCGGTAAGGGGGGTGCGCAACTGGTGCGCGGCGACGGTGACGAATTCGGACTTGGATTTGTACAACTCTACCTCGCGGGTGCGATCGTGCACTACTTTCACAAACCCAACCACGGCACCGGATAAGTCCATAATGCGGTCGGTCGAAATTCGGAGCTCTTTGGCCGGTTCGGTGAAGGAAACGTCAATGATTTGAGGGTATGCGCCCGATTCGGAACGGCGCACCACCACCGGGGCGAGTGATGGGAAAATTACTTGAATCAGGAACTTTAAACGCGGCTCTTGCGCTCTTTCTGGCCCCAATGTTTGACCCAGTATTTCCGTTTCACTAAGGCCAAAAATTGCCTCGGCCGCGGGATTAAAAACCGTAACTTTAAAATTGTTGTCATAAGCGACAATGCCGTCGCGCAGGTTCGCAACTATACTCTCTACCCGTCGCGAGGAGGCGTGGGCCTCCAGATTTGACTTTGCTAACCGCAAATCATTCCAAGCAATTACGGCGATTAGCGCCATAAACATAACTAAAGCGGCGAAGGCGAAACCAGATGGTAGGTAAATAAAATCTATAACCACATTCACGATCGCGATCGCGGTGAAAACCCAAAGCGAGCGCGTTTCGGGAAGTTTAAGATAAGCTCGCAGGTTTGCGAAAAAAGACGGCTTCACAATAACTATTATATGTTAGCGCGGCGGATCTTACACTACTCGCCCGCGGCGTAGCGCCTGAAGCGTTCAAGCAGGCTTTTAAATCCAAGTCGCCCGAAGTATTCCGCCACCTCATCATCCGACGATGGTTTGAAAGCAAGTTCGTCAACCGAAACCTCGATTGGTAAGTCGCTTGCAAGTGTTGCCAGTTTTTTGGAGAGGAAAGCTTGTTCGCGATAGGTTTTCAGTTTCTCCTGCAAACGCGGATTCGGAACCCCGGCTCCATCAACCTCGGTATAAAGTTTGTCCAATGAACCGTAACGGCCAATAAGGTCGGCTGCTGTCTTTGGGCCTATCCCCGGTACTCCGGGAATGTTGTCGGATGCGTCGCCGACCAATCCTTTATAATCCGCAAGTTGGTCCGGGGATACGCCAAATTTTTCTTTGACTGCTTTTTCATCGTAAACGACCGTATCTGATATCCCGCGCTGCGGCATGACCACCCTTACGCCGCTGTTATGGACCGCCTGTAGAACGTCGCGGTCCCCAGAGAGAATAAATACCCCCAATCCTTCTGCAGAAAATTTACTTGCAAGAGTGGTCACGATATCGTCTGCCTCCCAGCCGGACAGTTCAAATGTGTTTATACCGAGCACTTTAAACAATTCGTGCGACTCGATAAGTTGGGGGATTAAACCGGCGTCCACTGGAGGACGAGTCGCTTTGTACTCTTTGTACTCGCTCTCGCGGTGAGTCGGCTCCGGACGGTCGAAAGCGGCGGCGATATATTCCGGCGGACCTTCGCCGGTAGGGCCTTCTTTCAATATTTTTATAATAATGCTCGCCAAACCGTAGAGCGCTCCCGCCGGCCGGCCGTCCGGCGCGGTCAACGGCGGCAGGGCGTGGAAAGCGCGATGGATTAGGGAGTTAGCGTCGATTAAAAGTAAGGTGTCTCTCATTTTGCCGTTTGCCGTGCTTGAAATCTATTATAACCGCGCCCCTGGGTAATATACTCCGCGCCCGGTCTGCCCACTCAATAAGGACGATGTTTTTCGGATTTTTGATAACATCCGCGACCCCCAATTTTTTCAGACCGAGGCCGTTGGTGCGGTAGGCATCAATGTGGTATGCGCGGTGGTAACGCGGTCCCTTGAGCGGGAAACTTCTCATCAAGATAAAAGTTGGGCTGATGAGTTTTTGACGCACCCCAATCGTGCGCATAAAACTTTTTACGAACAAAGTCTTCCCGGCGCCCAACTCGCCGACCAGCCCGACCACGCTCGCGGTTCTGCCAAGTTTGGTTCTTAAAAGCTCAAGGGCGAAAGCTTTGGCCAGTGTTGCGGTCTCACGGACGTTTTTTATCTCAAGGTTTCTAGCCATCCTTCTCGCTCAAATATTTTGCCACATAAGCCGCGAGCGCGCCCATAATTATGGCGAGTAATAGACCGACAAAGATCGGCGTGCTTTCCAAATTGGTTTGCGGAATTATGCGGCTTGAATTGGCGGCGATATTGACTGGTGTGGCCGAAGTTGCTGACGCAACGGCGCCGCCCCGGGCGACGATCTCCCCCTCTGCCGGATTTTCATAAGAAAGTTTGTCAATCAACCCTCCGGACCGGTCATACAAGTAAATCGTATCGGTGTCGTTGTTGAGGGTAATCTTGGTCTGGGGATCCTGAAGTTTGATGCCGCCCTGCGGCGCGAGCGTACCGGACAAAACAAAAACTTTGCCGCTTGCATCCTTGAGCGACCAGCCGCTTAAATTAACCGCATCCGTTCCACGGTTTGTAAGTTCGATCCATTCCGCACCGCGGTCCGGCCCCACCGGATTGGGGAGCAGCGACTCTATAACTACCATAAGCTATAGCAACTGGTCTTTTGTTTTCTTGTCCAAGTGTTTGTAGCTTAAGCCTTCGGCCACGCGCCCGGCTGGCGTGCGGCGGATAAGTCCGAGTTTTAGTAAATAAGGTTCGTAGACCTCTTCAATCACCCCGCGATCCTCGTTTAGTGCGGCTGCAAGCGTTCCCACTCCAACGGGGCCGCCGCCGAACTTGTCTATAATCGCCGAAAGGAGCAGGCGGTCATGAACTTCCAGACCGAGTTCGTCTATTTCCAACATCTCCAGCGTCTCTTTAGCCGAAGCCCCATCAATGGTGGGTTTTTTGTGCACCTCGGCGTAATCGCGCGCGCGCTTTAAGAGACGGTTGGCCACCCTGGGGGTGAAGCGCGCTGCCTTGGCAAGTATTTTTATCGCTTCCGGCGTTATATCTATTCCTAAGATTTTAGCGGACCGCTCGATGATGCGTTCAATATCCCCCTCATCATAGTAATCCAAACGCAAAATTGCGCCGAAGCGCGAACGGAGCGGCTCGGACAACAAGTTTACGCGGGTGGTTGCGGCAATCAGTGTAAACGGCGGGAGGTCGATCGAAACCGTGCGTGCGCCGGCGCCCTTACCGATTACGATATGTAGTTTTCGCGACTCCATCGCCGGATAAAGCACTTCCTCGATCATCCGGTTCAAGCGGTGCGCCTCGTCGATGAACAAAATATCGCTGGGCTCAAGATTGGAAAGTATGGCAGCAAGGTCGCCGGTCTTCTCGATTGCCGGCCCGGAAGTTGTCTTCATCGGCGAGGCCATCTCGCGGGCGACCAGGCGTGCGAGGGTAGTCTTGCCCAAACCAGCCTGACCATAAAACAATAGATGATCAATTGGTTCGCTGCGCTTTTTTGCGGCATCGATGATCACTCTCAAATTCCGCTTGATGTGTTCTTGGCCGATATACTCCGCCCAGGTATTCGGGCGGAGCAGAGTATCAATGCTCCGATCTTCTTCGGCGTATTCCTCCTCCTTGGGTTTAACCTTGTCCATCTTAGTCGCCATCTTGACAAATATATATGCTTGTGTTATAAATAATTACCTTTAGAAAAAGTTGTAGGCCTGCGGGCAGCGAATCTTTCGAGGTTAGGACGGTCTGGCTCCGGCTGGGCCCATCCCCAAGAACGATTCTAAACTCTTTTCGGTCTATCCGGAAAGAGCGCTTCCCCAAGCATAAGTGCCCGCAGACCTACGATCTTTTCTTAAAGAGCGCTAACGGGACCATTCAATTGGTCCCGTTACGCGTTCAACCTCATCTAACGTTGTTACTCCAGAAAATACTTTGAGTATGCCGTCGGACTGCATCTCGACCATCCCTTGCTCTTTGGCAAATTTACGGACAGCTTCCTCGGTCACTTCTTTGACAATCAAACTCTCCAACGCGTCATCCACTCCCAACAACTCGAATACTCCTATCCGCCCGCGATAGCCATTGTGGCATTTATCGCAGCCTTTGGCCGAATATATTTTTGGTTCTATGGCAGTTTTATCAACCCGTTTGGACAACCCATTTATAAATTTTTTAATATTCTCTGCCAGCTCGGGATTTATCGCAATCTCAGTTTTGCAATATTCACAAAGGCGACGCACCAGACGCTGGGCCACGATCAAGTTTAACGCCGGGCCAATAATCGCTGGTTTGGTTCCCAGATCAATCAAACGCGGCAATGCTCCGGCGGCATCGTTGGTGTGCAGGGTCGATAAAACCACGTGACCGGTTAGCGCTGCATGCATCGCGACCTCCGCCGTCTCCAAATCGCGTATTTCGCCGACCAAAATTACATCCGGATCCTGCCTCAAAATAGAGCGCAGGCCGGAGGCAAAGTCGTAGCCGCTCTCGGAATCAACTTGGGTTTGCTCGATGCCAGTAAGGTGGTATTCAATCGGATCTTCGATGGTGATGGTTTTCAACTCCGAGTTGTGGACTTTTTTTAAAAAGGCGTAGAGAGTGGTGGTCTTACCGGAACCAGTTGGGCCAGTCACCAGAATCATTCCGTTCGGCTTCTTAAGCTCTTTCTCGGCGATATCAAGGTCATCGGCACGCAGACCCAAATCTCCCAAATTAAGCGCGACCGCTTTCGGATCAAGCAACCGCAGCACTGCCGTCTCGCCATATTCGGAAGGAACGGTCGAGGCGCGCACTTCAATCTCGTCCCCGCTGCGGAGGATGGTGAAGCGGCCGTCCTGTGGTGCATCAGACACGTTTAATTTCAAACCAGAAACAAGTTTTATCCTTCCTAAAATATCTTCGTAAACATCGCGTGGAAAGCGCGTGATGTCATAAAGCAGTCCGTCGAGCCGAAAACGCAATAACGCGTCTTCTTTCTCCGACTCAAAATGCGCGTCGGAGGCTTTTAGCGCCGCAGCGGACGAAAAAATAGTCGCTACCAGATCGGTCGTCGGAACTCTCTTCTTTACCGCCTCACCCAACCGCCGCCCGACCTCGGGAAGGGGGAGGGGTTCTAATTTATCAATTTTCAACTCACCCTTTTGTGCTGCTTCCATTATACGTAGCCTCTAACCTATAATAGCGGTTAAAAAGCAAAGTTGAAATGTCGGGACACTCCAAGTGGGCTCAAATAAAACACAAAAAGGAGGTAACGGACAAAAAACGCGGCCAACTCTTCTCCAAACTCCTAAAAGCGATTCGCGCCGCCGCACGCACCGAACCCAATCCGGATTTCAACCCCCGTCTTAGAACCGCGATTGAAACCGCAAAGGCGGCGAATGTCCCGATGGATAACATCCGCCGGGCGATCGAGGGAGCGGCAGACAAAAGTATGGAGGAAATCATGGTTGAGGGCTACGGACCCGGCGGGGCGGCAATTTTAGTTTCCGCGGTAACCGACAACCGCAACCGGACTATCGCTGAATTACGTAAGATCCTCAGCGATCACGAAGGAAAAATCGCCGAACCGGGCAGTGTACTTTGGGCCTTTCAGCAAAACAAGGATAATAGTTGGGCGCCGAAGTTCCCCAATGAGATCGACCCTTCCTCCAAGGAAAAAGTAGCGGCGCTGGCGGACGCTTTGGGCGAACACGATGACGTTATTGATGTATTTACAAACACGGTATGACTATTCTAGGGCTCGACCCAGGCACGACGCGTTTGGGCTATGGTGTTATCAAAACCGCCCCGGGGTTCAAATACATTGACTGCGGGGTCATTCAGCCAGAAACGACCGATCGTGCCCTTAGATTAAGGTTCATTTCGAGAAGGCTTAACAAATTAATTGACCGCCACAGGCCGGCCGCGGCCGTAGTTGAAAAGCTTTATTTTTCTAAAAACAAAACAACGGCTCTTGCTGTTGCTGAAGCTCGTGGGGTAATGCTTTTAATTCTCGCCGGCCGCGCCATTCCGATTATGGAGTTCACACCCAACGAAGTTAAAAAATTGGTCGCGGGGTGGGGCAGGAGCGACAAACGCGGCGTGGCACAGGCAGTAAAGATGACTTTAAAACTGCCGCGCGGGTTAAGGGTGATGGATGATGCGACCGACGCTCTCGCCCTCGCGCTTTGCGGCGCATTTAAGACTGGAACGGCGCGGTTATCCGGGGTTGACAAACACTAGTTGTTTTATATACTAACCCCGATTTCAACCAAAAGGTCGGCAACTTCAATAGTATTGATGCCTAAAAACAGACACTCAACCGCACCGGAGGACGAAAACGAGCTCTACGACGAAAGCGGCTCGACAAAAGCGGGCGAGGAAGAAGGGGAAGAAGAAGCGCTGGGAGAGGAGGAAGACGACGAAGAGTTGGGCGGCGGCGAAGATGAAGACGAAGATTACGAAGACGACACCGACGACGAAGAAGAATAATTAAACTATAACTATAAAAGGAATCACCCCGCGACCGGACTAAAGATGAAGCGGGGTGATTTTATTCAAGGACCGGCGTTATACTCTAATAACTACAAGGTGTTCTCATTTTTTTTGAAAATAAAGTTTTGGCAGTGGGTGATCGTTGGGCTCGTCGCTTTGGCGATCCTTGGCGGGGCATCACTTTACTACCTTGCGCGGACGCTGCCACCGGTGCAGGAGATAAACAACCGCCGCGTGGCGGAATCTACAAAAATCTACGACCGCACCGGTACGGTTTTGCTATATGAAATACACGGTGACGAGAACAGAACGGTTGAGGCCTCAAGTGACATACCGGACTCAGTAAAAAAGGCTACAGTGGCCATTGAAGACGACGCTTTCTACAGTCATCCTGCCTTTGATTGGAAAAGTATTCTGCGCGCGATAGGCACAGACATCTTGAACGGCCGGTTGATTCAGGGGGGCTCAACTATCACCCAACAATTGGCCAAAAACGCCTTCCTCTCGCCGGAGAAAAATATCGTAAGAAAGATTAAGGAGTTGCTCCTCGCCTGGCAACTGGAACGCCGTTACACCAAGGATCAGATCCTTACCCTATACCTGAAC
>DAIDBC010000038.1 GCA_027310265.1 Candidatus Colwelliibacteriota bacterium | reverse complement strand
CTTTCGGGGTTGGAAAGATCAAACTTGTAAATATCAACGCACTGTCCGTCGCCTATCGGTATCGAATCCACAAGTTCGCGCCTGTGATTTTCTTTCATTCGCCTCCTGCTTATGAAAACAATGAACAATTTGAAAAGCTGAGGAGAGCATAAACTTTTTCGGTGCAGATGTCAATAAAATATAAAACCGCGCGATTTGTAAATACTCACGTCCTGAGCAAAAATAAATCTGTTGGATTGGCGATCGGCTACTAATAAAAAACCGGCGCAAGGGCCGGCATTAAATTTGTTTATCGATTTCCGTGCTGGGCAACACACATATTCCGACTCGCTCGCCATCCAGCATCTCCGCGGGCGTAAATACCGGCCTTACCTTGCCGAGATACAACTCGCGATAAATTTCCGCGTGGTATACCGGCGTTTCATTCGCTTCGCGCCTCGCCCCAAGGTTCTGGAGCGGCGCGCCGTAGCCGCCGCATTCGATAAAGGCATCCAGCGATATCGTCCTATAACCGCGCCGGGCATATTCTTTCTCCCATCGGCACCAGCAAGCACGCTTGCGCTTAAACCCCACACACTCACCCATGTATATGTAGCTTACTGCATCGCCAAAATCACTTCCGGCGCGAACATATTTTTTTCGACCATCGCATCGGATAAGCATGCCGCAAAAAATGCTAAAACAGCGTCGAGCCGCTTCATTGTTTTGGTCCTATAATCGAAACCGTTACTATAGCTTAGTATATTTTACTATGTCAATTTTGGCAATAATTCAAAAACCGTTCCGATTTTGTCGGAACGGTTTTTGAATTGACCTTTTTTATTTTCGCATGGGCGCGCTCGCGGTGGAATGCTGAAACGTAACGAAAACGCGCCATTCGTATGCTTAGTATTCCTCTCGGCGAGGTCTCTCGCCCCTGTCTCCGCGCGGACCGCGCGTAGAACCCTCCGGTTCTTCGATCTTCAGATTCACGCGGGCATTGTTCTTGATGCCCACGATCCTCAAAAGAGAGCGGATAGCTTTCGCGGTCTGGCCCTGTTTCCCGATCACGTTCCCCATGTCCTTTGGGTTAACCTTGAGGGACAAGAGAACGCCCATCTCATCGACTTTCCGTTCGACTTTAACATCATCCGGATTGTCAACGATGGATTTAATCAAGAACTCCAGAAATTTCTCGTCTTGCTCGGCAGCCATATCGTTTCAGAAAAAACCGTTCAATTTCGACCTTTGTGTTACCTACTTCCTATATTTCTTGAGGAGCTTGCTCACGGTTTCCGACGGCTGGGCACCAGATTTAATCCAGTACTCCGCGCGGTCGATTTTCAACTCCGCCTTGTTGGTGTGCGGATTCCACCAGCCCAAATCTTCCACAGATTTCCCCTGCAGTTTGGAGCGTTTCTCCTGAACCACGACGCGAAAAGAGCGCTGGTGTTTTTTGCCTGCGGTTTGTAATTTAATTGCCAACATAAAGTCCGTCCTATGGTACGGGAGCAGACGGCAATTGTCAAAACGCCACGATGTGGCATTTTGCAATTGGTTCGCTCGGCGACCACAATAACTTTATTCTTGCGTCGCCTCGCTGCCAATTGTCAAAACAAAAAGACCGGCGCTAGTGAGCGCCGGTCTTTACCCTCGGCCGTAGACTAACGGGCGAGGCCCTTATCGTTGCTACGGAACAATCGTAACGGGAATCTGTCTTACGGCTATATCCGGAGTCCAGTTGTACAACCACTCGGCATCAGCCGGAGAAAGATTCACACAGCCATGCGAGTGCTGTTTTCCGAACGAGTTGTGCCAGTAGGCGGCGTGAAGAAAGGCTGTGCCCTGTTCACCGCGGTAGAAAGCCATCGAGAACGGGACGAATAAAGTGTACTCATCCGTAAGGCCCTTTAGCGGACCCTCCATAATCTTCACCGGATACTTCGCAAAAACGCGGAAGTGTCCAGTGGGAGTTGGTGTATTGATGTCATCTCTGCCGGTAGAAACTTTGGCCGACATAACAACTTTATCTCCCTCGTAGGCATAAAGTTTCTGTTCGTGCAGGACGACC
>DAIDBC010000023.1 GCA_027310265.1 Candidatus Colwelliibacteriota bacterium | reverse complement strand
AAACGGCAGGGATGAACAAGCTCGAAGTAGTTTGAAATAATCATCGGGATTGAATTTGTGTACCTCCAGGAAAATGCCTTTAACCAAGTCATCCAGTCTCGTGACCATCGTATAAAACTTCGTCCGTGATGCAAAAAGTTTTTTTAGATCGACTGGTTTTATTTTCTTCGCCACCTCAACCAGGTAATCCAGATCAGCAAATTTCCACGGCCGCAGCAGATTCAAAAACTTCCTGCCGGAGAACTCACGGTAGTATGCTTCGGCGCAAACTTTAGCCTGCCCGGCAAGAAAGTAGGACGTGTTGGCGAACCCCGAAGACATCGTGTAAATCTCGTCGAAGGCATTAGTCAGCCCCAACTCCTCGAAGGCCGTGAGCGCTCCTGCGCCTCTGGCGCCCACCATAATCCCGCCGAATAAGACCAAGACTATTTTCCTGCCGTCGCCGACCGGCACGGATTTATCCCGTCTCTCCAAAAGATGTTGCAATACCGGATGCATACTAACTTTCATCCGGGCTCCTATGGACGGCTTTGCAGCAACTTGCGGTAGGTGGCCACAAGTTTTTTATTCAGAACTTCGATGTCTTCTTCGCGGGCTAGCGCAACAGCCTCTTTACGTAACTTATTTTCCAAACGTTTGTCGGCGATTATCTTCTCCAAACGCGGCCCAAAGTCGCTGTTGTCCTTGGCCTTCAGACAATTTTCTCCGTCCTTCAGCCACGGATTGTAAACCGGGATATCGCGCACCAATATCGGCAGGCCTACCGCAGCTGCTTCTAAGATAACCATCCCTTGATTCTCCTCATAAGATGGAAAGATAAAAATATCTAAAGCATTGAAAGCGGCGCACATATCGTCAACATAGCCGGTGAATTTTACATTAGCCGGTAAAGTCTTAGGCAAACCCTTGGCCATAAGTTTGCTGTATATTTTGCCAAACCAGACAAACTGGTACTGCGGATATTTTGCCGCAAGTTGTAGAAACACATCGACGCCCTTGCGCGGGATAACCAAGCCAGCGGTCCCGACAGTTAGTTTGTCCAAACCGTGGATACGGCGATACTCTCTACGTTTTTTGTCGTCCTTATAAAACAGCTTCAGATCAACACCGTTCGACTGCACCATCAGTTTCTCGCCGGGCAGGCCGTAGGCCATAAGCAGCGACTTGGTATATGCCGAGGGACAAAATACCAGATCGGCCCGGCCGTAAGCGTAAGCTAAATATTTCTTGATCAGACCCTTGATAAAACGGTTGAACCAGAAAACTTGCGCGGCGTCTTCGGCGGTTACGTGCGACCAGATAATTACTTTCTTGCCCAGCCGGTGCGCTTTCTTTATGAGATAAAGCGATTTCAGCCACGGAGTGTTAATCTGCAGAATATCGCAGGAGTCATCCCAACGTTCGGTAAACTCGATTCCCAGTGAACGCAAGATCTTCTTCTGGTTTTCGTACGAGCGCAAAAGGCCTGTGCCGATATTCTTAAACAGCACTCCGCCCCAGAAATTATAAAACTCAAGATACAGGCAGATTTTCATATTTTTCGGCTATTACCCCATCGTAAATTCTCTCTAATTTCGAGGTCACTTTGTCTTTGGAATATTCCATCGCCAGTACCCTGGAAGCATCGCCAAATTTCTTAAGTATCTTTGGCTGCGACAAAATTTTGAGTGCTTTCTCGGCCATATCCCCCGCATCCCCAGTTTCGGCAAAATAACCGTTTACGCCGTCTTGCATCATCTCTGCGAGTCCCTTCTCTTTGACCATCACAAAAGGCAAACCAACCGCCATCGCCTCCAAAAGCGAGAGCGGCATATTCTCGCTCCGTGAGGCGGTAAGGAAAATATCGTTGGCCTGAAGCGCTTGTACCAACTCTTCCCCCTCCAAAAAACCGGTGAAGATCACGCTCATCTTCACGCCAAGCTCTGTAGCCAACTTAACCAAATTGTCTTTCTCTGGCCCGTCGCCAACGACCATCAGTTTCAGACCCCGCTCGCGCTTATGCGCAATGACAAAAGCGTTTATCACGTCGTCAATATTTTTTTCGTAACTCAAGCGGCCCATATATACGAGTGACTTACCGCCAATACCAAAGCCACCCTTAACCTCCTTTTTGGCCGTTGCGCTGGAAACTGGTTTGAAAAAATCGGTGTCGATAAAATTCTGCAAGGTCGTAATCGGCCTTTTTAAACCGGCCCGCACCATCGCGTCCGCCAACGACTGCGACGGACCCAAAACCATATCGCAACGGTTGTAAAAGCCGACAGTATACCTCCAAGAAAACTTTCGGGTCCATCTATAGTCTGCTTTCACGTGTTTCAGGTAGTGATCGTAAAAAGTATGGTGCGTGCCCACGATCGGAATGCCCAGTAATTTACCTCCGAGAATCGCTTCCCAACCAACCGCAAACGGCGTGTGCACGTGAATCACGTCCGGCCGAAATCTCCTTAGCCGGTTTAATGTTGTCCCGATGAGCCAGCCGCACCGCTCCCCGGGATAGGCCGGTACAGCAAACGACGGTATCGTAAACACGGCGAATCCCTCGCGGGCGGAAACAGCGCGGGCGAGAGCACGACTTTTCATCACCGTAAAAACCGCCACCTGATGCCCGCGTTCGGTAAGGGCCTTAGCCGACTGATATGCGGCGTTGGCCACGCCGTTTATCTGCGGCGGAAAAGTATCACTGAAAATTGCTATCCTCATACTATTTTTCTTCGTTTCAAGAAGTCGGTTATCACGTCCATCACCTCGTTTTGGTGCTTTGAAGCCAAAAAATGCGTCGGCGTCTTTAAGACAAAAATTTCTGAGTTTTTTATTTTCTGCCGCATATCCTCGGCTTCCCGTCCCGAGAGAAAGGGGTCGTCGCTGCTCTTCAAAATCAGTGTTGGGCAAGAAATTTTTCCTACCTCCCCACGGAAATCCAGGTTGGCCGTTTCGGCGAGCATCCACAAATTTATGGAAACGGGCATGGTAATAAATCCCTTAAAAGTGGAACTCCAGTATCCCCGCTCGGTCTCCTGGTCAAAATAATGATACTTCTTACGTCGCTGCCACAAAAGCGCGAAGGCGATAAAGCTCAACAAATAATAAGTCGGCCAGGTGAGGAAATTTATTTTCTTGTAGATAAGAGGGTTGACGTGGTTTACGCTTATCAAAACCAAAGCGGCGACGGACGACGGATACTTTGTAGCGTAGTCCAGGGCCACGAAGCCGCCAAAAGAATAGCCAACCAGGATGATCTTGGATAAGTTCTCTTTTTGAATTATTTCCCTAAGGTCTTCGGTAAATACCGGATAGCGGTACAGGTCCCGCTCCTTGGTTTTGTCGGAATGGCCGTGACCACGCAGGTCCGGCATCAGATAGTTGAGTTTGAGTTCCTTTAACCTGCGCTCGGCGTGAAGCCAGGTAGTATGGTTCGCCGAAAGACCGTGAAGCAGGACTATGGTTGGCCTGCCCTTAAAGCTATTGTTTACGAAGTAACATATCCTGCCGTTCGGGGTCTGGAGCCATATCTGTTCCAAGGGCGATTCCATCCAAGATATATTATAAGAATAAGCCGGCATGGTAAAATTAATATAGCCTCTTTGGCGCGTAATTTATGTCTGAATTAGTCGGAAAGTATAAATCGCTTTGGTCGCAAAAATCATTCCTGCTCGGAGTCGCGCTGGGGTTGTTGTTGCTTGCCGCGAGCCTGTTGTTCACTTATTACGCCAACTCATATACCAGCGTCAAAGCCAGTAACCCAGTAACCGACATTATCCTCGACAACATCCCGGTGATAAACGTCGAGTTTGTTTTCAATGAGGGAGCTGTTATTTTTGTGCTCTTCGTCGCGAGTCTAATTATCATCGAGCCGCGGCGCACACCTTTTATACTTAAAAGCACCGCGATATTTATAATCATCCGCTCGATCTTTATGAGCCTTACCCACCTCGCTCCTCCGCCGCATCAGGCCTACATAGACTCTTATGACATAATACGCAAAATAAGCTCCGGGAACGACTTATTCTTCTCCGGCCATACCGGTTTGCCTTTCCTGATGTCTTTGTCTTTCTGGGATACGAAATGGCTTAGGTACACATTCATAGCCATGTCTATAACGGGCGGCACAGCGGTACTTCTGGGACATTTGCACTATTCGATAGACGTCTTCTCAGCGTTTTTCATAACCTACGGCATTTTCGTGATCGCAAAGAAAATCTTCGCTAAAGATTACCTGCTTTTCAAAACCAACGATATTAAATGATTAATAAAATAGGCAAGCCGGCTTACCGCACACCCAACCGTTTCATCGCCAACAAATCTAAGGGCAAACGGGCAACTTGGCGGCCCTGGGATCAGGCAACAAGGCTGGAGCACCAGCGCACCCGCGAACGCCGCAAGCGATCCTCGCAGTAATTGCGTGTTTGGTATAAAATATCGGCATGAAAATAAATAAAACTGCAGTAGTAATAACTTTAATAGTGCTAGCAGTGATATTCGCGGGGTTCTACTTCGGCGGATACTTTAAAGGTCAAAACACAGCAACTAACGGCACCGAGACTGCTAGTGTAAATAACGCTACCAATCAAATGGCTAACAATGCTTCACAACCGAAAGTCGACACACAAATTATCAAAGAAGGCAGCGGACCGGCGGCTAAAAACGGCGACAAACTGACCGTAAACTATGTGGGGACGCTGAAGGACGGCACCAAATTCGACTCCTCCATTGACCGCGGGACGCCGTTTACTTTCACTCTGGGCGCAGGGCAGGTAATCAAGGGTTGGGACGAGGGCCTTTTGGGAATGAAAACTGGAGAAGAGCGAAAACTTACTGTTCCGGCAGAACTCGGCTACGGCGCACAGTCTCCTTCGCCGAAGATACCGGCAAATTCCACTCTGATTTTCGACGTCACCCTTCTAAAAATAAACTAATCTGAACGACAAAAAACTGCCCCGATATTACATCGGGGCAGTTTTGACATTAGCGGTAGTCCCTGCGGCTCATCCGCTTCTCCCGGTGACAATCACGGCAAAGAAGCTGGTCGAGTCTAGAAGGATCCGGCTCAAAGGGCAGTTCGGTTATAGCCGCACCGCACTTAGAGCACTTCCAGTCACCTTTGAACATTTGGCGCTGGAAACCACCTCTATTCTGATCGTTGTACGCCATTTTATTTATCTTTAAACGACTTATCTAGATTCCTACAAAATGGCGCGTTAATTAGACGTATGCCTTTTGGTTTCGAACCTATTCTGGCGGAGACTATACAATAACCGGGGATATTTGTAAACATTTCCACAAACCCGGGTCAAATCCATACTGTATAATACAGACAATGTCTGAGAAGCCGTTAACTGTTGCTGAACTGAAAAGGCTGCGCAAACCCTTGCGCAATATAAATATCGAGTACTACGAACGGCTGACCCGCCTAGACCGGCTGGCCCTGTTCATAACCGAACACGTGGGTACTATGGGATTTTTCTTCATCCTGGCCGGGTGGACCGTGTTGTGGCTCGGGTGGAATATGCTTGGTCCGCAGTCGTTGCGTTTCGACCCCTACCCAGCCTTCGTGTTGTGGCTTTTTATTTCCAACATGATTCAGTTAATC
>DAIDBC010000012.1 GCA_027310265.1 Candidatus Colwelliibacteriota bacterium | reverse complement strand
TTTTTGTCTTTCGGGCATAGGCCCATTATATAATGTGACGATGGATCGGACAATCGGCCGGCGCATCGCAAAAAATACTGCCTGGCTTTTTACCGGGCAAATCACCGGCCGGCTGCTGCGGGCGGCGATCGTGATCTACGCCGCGCGGATCCTGGGCGCGGCAAGTTGGGGCGCTTTTTCATATGCCCTCTCGGTTGCCGCTTTTCTCACCATCTTCTCTGATATCGGCATCAACGCGCTTCTCACCCGCGAAGGCTCGAAAAATCCGAATGAGCGCGAAAGATATCTGGCAACGTCGTTCGCGGTTAAACTGGTGCTGCTGTTGATAATGTCAGCGGGGGTGATGATCTTTATAAATCATCTGACCAACCTGCCGGAAGCGGTATCGCTTATGCCCATTGCCTTAGTAGTCTTCGTTTTTGACTCGCTCCGTGACTTGGGGAGCGCGATGGCCCGTGCGCTTGAAGAAATGCGTATCGAAGCGATCGCCAATATTTTCACTAACGTTGCGATAACGGTTTTCGGGATGGCTGCCTTGTATTTCTCCCCAACCAGTACGAACGTGACATTAGCCTATGCTGCGGGTACACTCGCGGGATTCGTGTTTATAGTAATACCTCTGCGGCGATACTTCCGCGGCCTTATCCGAAACTTTGATCGCTCGCTTATAAAACCAATTCTCGCGACTGCCTGGCCGTTCGGTCTGGTGGGATTGATGGGCGCAGTGATGATCAACACCGATATTCTCATCCTGGGCTGGATGCGATCGGCGACGGAAGTTGGTTTGTACTCCGCCTCGCAACGGCCGATCCAACTTCTCTATATCGCGCCTTCTTTGATCGCCACCGCTTTCTTCCCCCAACTTGCACGCTTGGCCGTCGAATCCAAAGAAAAATTCAGCAGGCTTTTCGAACAGGCGCTCGCGGTAATTTATCTCTTGGCACTTCCGCTCGCATTGGGTGGGATAATTCTCGCCAAACAACTAATTGTGCTCCTCTACGGCGCCGACTACACCTCGGCCTACATCAGTTTCGCAATTCTATCGGCGACACTCGCTGTCGTATTCCCGGCAACTCTGATCGGCAATGCAGTTTTTGCGCACAATAAACAAAAAACTTTTCTGATCTACGTCGCACTGGGGATTTTTGGAAATATTATTCTTGATCTGCTCTTAATCCCCCGCTGGGGAATGAACGGCTCGTCGGCAGCGACGCTGATTAATCAAATCATCATAAATATTTACGCCTGGTGGCTGATGCAGAAGACCGCGCCGTTTTCAATCTCTGGACACCTGGTAAAACTTTCTGCAAGCGCCGCCGGCATGGGTATTGTAACTTTCGCTCTGCAGTATATCGGTATTCCGGTCCTCTTAAATTTGGTGGTGTCGGCGATTGTGTATATCAGGCTCCTTATCGCACTCAAAGAGCCGACCTTCGCGACTATAAGAGCGGTCATACGCAAAAACCCGGTACTGGAAGAACCAAGCGAGTTGTAACGGTGGCCGGCACTATTTAGGCTGTAGGGCGTTCCAGATTTTACTACCCTCGGTCACAGGGCCATAGAAAACAACTTCCTCGGGGTTCAGGTAAAGCACGTTCGGCGACCAGAGCGATTGGCTCAACGGAAAAAGTTGAAAACCGCCGCCCGACTGGTCTTGAGAAGCGGGGGTCGATTGCAACATATACGGATTTACCAATTTCATCTGCGGGAACATATATAGTTGTCCCACATACATCTCACCTGTCCGCAGATACACCGCGGAATATTCCGGCGCAAATATTTTCTGCAGGCCGCCCTGCGGAATCTTAGGCAGAAGGTAGATACCCGCCCCGACCCCAATCGCCGCGGCAACTACAAAAAGCAACACCACCCCGATATATCGTTTCATAACTTAATTATAGCAACCGGATAAGTTGCTCGATGTGGATATTACCGGCGGATTCAGCCGATCTGCTGCAGTTCCACTTTGTCTATCGTTCCCCTTTTGTCCACCGACAGTACCTCGACATAATCGGTCATATCCAACCTGTTTATATCTTCCAAAAATTCCTTTGGTATTCCGACTTTCCCCACCCAGACACTCCTTTGCACCATCGAAAATCCCATGCCGGTTAGAACCGATCGCAGCCAATCGCGCTTTCTACGGTATTTTTCCGGCACATCGAAAACCACTATTTTAATGTCGCACCCCTCTTCACAGACATATCTTTTGTCCGGCATCTGATCCAACCCCACAGAGCGAAGTTCTCTCAACAACTCCTTGCCCCTCTTCGTAATCACAAAAGTTTTGACGCCGTCATTAAATTTCCCTTCGATGAGTCCGTCTCTTTTTAAACGGTACACGAAATCACTGAACTTTCTACGATGAACGTCTTTAGGTTTCCGAGGACGGACGCCATGCGCCTCATCCAAACGACGCTGGAGGGAGCGGAAGGAGCTGCCGTAAGCCGCGGTGAATATCAGAAACAGGTCTTCAAAAAAGTAAGGGGCGGTCTCGAGTGCCTCGAGAACCTTTACATGCAATAGAGGATGCATCTTTCACCTCAATTCGCTAACTATCCTGGTTATAGGTTAACTGATGTGCCAAACCAAGCCAACACTGGTTATCCCCAATTTATCGTATTTCATACGATCGTAACAAAAACGATAAGTTGGGGATAACTTGTCGTCTTTTGTACGATCGTAGATTAGACGATATATCGTCTGGGTTACGATCGTACGGGGGACGATAATTTGTTATTAAGTCTTTGTATGGGCGACACGAGCGGTTGAAAAATTGTAAGTAAAAACACAGAAGACTTGCGCACTAAAAGCAAAAGTCCGCCGGGGTGGGCGGACTTTTCAAGCTCGGAGAAACTGCTATCGCAGGTTGTAGGTTGCACCAATAGGGGCGCTACCGTCATAGGAATAACAGGTTACGCTCCAAGAACGCAACATCGTA
>DAIDBC010000009.1 GCA_027310265.1 Candidatus Colwelliibacteriota bacterium | reverse complement strand
GGTTTAAGTTAAACCAGCGTTTAGGTATCAAAAATTCTTCCAGTCGTCTGCTAATACTCGAGGATATAGTGAAGATTGTGCAGGAACTGGTGAGGTTGAATTCCTCTGACCAGTCCGAGGGCGATGACATCGATCACCTCGGCAATCGTCGCGTTCGTCCAGTTGGCGAACTACTGCAAAGCAGGCTGCGTGTTGGCTTTGCTAGGCTGCGCCGCAACATTCAGGACCGGATGTCGATGGTTGAGCCGGAACTAATGATGCCGGCGCAGCTCATCAACCCCCAGCCGTTGATTTCCTTTGTGCGCGAATTTTTCTCTTCCTCGCAGATGTCGCAGTTTATGGATCAGGTAAACCCGTTGTCCGAAGTCGAACATAAGCGTAGACTCACCGTCCTCGGCCCCGGCGGTCTTTCCCGTGAGCGCGCGGGCATCGAGGTGCGCGACGTACATGAGTCCTATTATGGTCGTGTTTGCCCCGTTCAGACCCCGGAGGGTCAAAGCATTGGTCTGGTAAGTCAGCTTTCTAACTTTGCCAAACTGGATGAGTACGGCTTTTTAGTCACGCCGTACGTAAGCGTGAAAAACGGCAAAGTTTTGGGCGAGGTCGTCTGGCTAAATGCAACCGAAGAGCAGAAATATCATATCGCGAGTGCGAACACCAAACTCGATTCGCAGGGGCGTGTGGTTGACCACGAAGTGGAGGTGCGCTTCGGCGGCAAGCCCACGATGTGCAGCCGTGAGGACATCGACTTTATGGACGTGGCACCCGAGCAATTAGTGTCGACTGCCGCTTCACTCATAACCTTCTTAGAGCACGATGATGCCCAGCGCGCGCTTATGGCTTCGAACATGCAGCGGCAAGCGGTGCCCTGTGTTATCCCGGATGCACCTTACGTCGGCACGGGCATGGAGAGCATCGTCGCCCGCGATTCGGGCTATCTCATCTCTGCCCCCGAGGATGGGGAGATAATCGAAGTTGATGGCAGCAAACTTGTTTTGAAAGGCAAGAGTGGGAAAGCCCACCGTTACAACCTTTTAAAGTTCAAGATGTCTAACCAATACACCGCGATCAACCAAAAACCGCTGGTCAGCAAGGGTGAAAAAGTTAAGAAAGGCGATGCGTTGGTGGGCGGTCACAGCATGGACGGCGATGTACTGGCGTTGGGTCAAAATCTAACTGTGGCTTTCGTGTCTTTCGAAGGCGCGAATTTCGAAGACGCGATTGTCCTTTCAGAGCGTGTACAGCACAGGGATTTGTTTACCTCTATTCATATCGAAAGCTTTTCTGAGGAGGTGCGTGACACCAAACTTGGTCCGGAGATAACGACCCCCGACATTCCGAATGTCTCTGAAGACAAACTCCGTAATTTAGACGAGAGCGGTATTATTCGTATTGGCGCGGAGGTGCGCGGTGGCGACATTTTGGTTGGTAAAATTTCGCCGAAGGGTGAGAGCGAACTTACTCCTGAAGAGCGTTTGGTGCAGGCTATTTTCGGGGAGAAAGCCAGAGACGTCAAGGATACCTCACTTGAACTCCCGCACGGTAAATCCGGCCGCGTGGTGGGTATTAAGATTTTTGATCGCGAAAAAGGGGATAAGCTTGAACCGGGGGTTATCCAGAGGATTCAAGTACAAGTAGCCGAACTGCGGAATATCCGCGCGGGCGATAAGATGGCCGGCCGCCATGGCAACAAAGGTGTAGTCTCGCAGATTCGGCCGGTGGAAGATATGCCCTATCTAGAAGATGGCACACCGGTGGATATTGTTTTGAACCCGCTGGGCATCGCCTCGCGTATGAACCTCGGCCAGATTTTTGAAACTCACCTTGGCTGGGCGGCGAGGAAAATGGGTTATCGGGTGGAGACCCCAGTTTTTACCGGGGCCTCCGAGGGAGACATAAAAAAGACGCTTAAGGAGGCTGACCTGCCAGAAAGCGGCCAGTTTACTCTTTACGACGGCCGCACCGGTAAGCCGTTTGACCGCAAGGCGACGGTAGGAACTATATACATGATGAAGTTGAATCACCTGGTGGTAGACAAGGTACATATGCGCTCAATTGGCCCGTATTCCCTGATAACCCAGCAACCCCTGGGCGGCAAAGCGAACTTGGGCGGACAGCGTTTCGGAGAAATGGAGGTCTGGGGACTAGAGGGATACGGCGCCGCGCACACTCTTCAGGAAATGCTGACAATTAAGTCCGACGATGTGGTCGGGCGCGCAGCAGCCTACGAAGCGATCATCCGCGGTGACAAAATCAAAAAACCTAACGTGCCCGCTTCGTTTAACGTGATGGTAAACGAATTGAAGGCCCTGGGGTTATCGGTTGAACCGCTCTACGACGAAGAAGCGGAAGACGGCGATCGGACTATATCATCGAGTGAAGAAAATTAAGCCATGGAAGTAAAAGAGACAAGAAAAGACACGTCGATTTTCAGGTCACTGAATTTCAGTGGTTTGAAGCTGACGCTGGCATCGCCGGAGGATATTTTAAATTGGTCGTATGGTGAGGTGCTTAAACCAGAGACAATCAACTACCGCACCCAGCGACCGGAAAAAGACGGTTTATTCTCCGAACGTATTTTTGGTCCGACCAAGGATTGGGAGTGTTACTGCGGCAAGTATCGCAAGATACGCTATCGCGGCGTGATTTGCGACAAGTGCGGAGTTGAAGTTACCCGTTCCTCGGTGCGTCGCGAGCGGATGGGGCACATCAAGCTCGCTTCCAATGTGGTGCACCCATGGTTTTTGAGGAGTGCACCCTCCCGCATCGGTTTGGCGTTGGATGAAGGTGTAACCAAACTTGAGCGTGTAACTTATCATGCGGCCTACATCGTCACCTCGGTTGATGAAACAAAACGTAAGGCGGCGCTCGATGAAATTGCAAGAGAGTTGAAGTCCAAGCGCGGCAACGTCAAGGGTAAAGAACAAACCGCCCTTGAAACTGCCGCCGCTTCATCCAAGTCTATGTTGATGAGTCTGCGGCCCGGCAGGGTCCTTGAAGAAGTGGAGTTCCATTTTTTGGGCAAACGTTTCGGCAATGTCTTTACCGTCGGTTCAGGCGGCGAAGGTATCCGCAAAGTATTGGAGGAGATTGATTTGAACAAAGAATTGAAAGCGATTGAGGCGGAGCTCAAAGCGGTGGAGGATGAAACCCGCCGTAAGAAACTTCTGAAGCGGCTGAAATTCTTTAAGTCGATGATTAAGAACGGTCTCCGGCCGGAGTGGATGGTTATGACTGTTTTGCCTGTTCTCCCGCCGGACTTGCGTCCGATGGTAGCCCTAGACGGCGGACGTTACGCCACGTCCGACTTGAACGATCTCTACCGCCGCGTGATCAACCGTAACAACCGTTTGAAAAAATTACTGGAGCTTAAAGCTCCGGACGTGATTGTGGTGAACGAAAAAAGGATGTTGCAAGAGGCGGTGGATGCCCTGATCGACAA
>DAIDBC010000035.1 GCA_027310265.1 Candidatus Colwelliibacteriota bacterium | reverse complement strand
TGTAAGGGCATGTATTCTGTGATCGGTTCTTTGGACATCACAACTCCGCAAGCGTGCACCGAAGCATGGCGTGCCACGCCCTCTAACTTCATTGCGGCGTCGATCAAACGCTTGGCCTCCGCATTATTGTTGTACAGATTCTTGAAGTCGTCGACGTTTTCTAGGCACTCCGCCAGCCACCCCTCTTTCATCCCCTGGGTCGGATTGAACGGTATGAGTTTTGCGACCTGGTCGCAGAAATCGTAGTCGTACCCCAAAGCCCGGCCGGCGTCGCGGATTGAAGCCCGCGCAGCCATCGTTCCGAAAGTTATAATCTGTACCACGTGATCCTCGCCGTACTTGTCTTTTATGTAGCCCAAAACTTCGTCGCGGCGGTGGTCGGCGAAGTCGATATCGATGTCCGGCATTGAAATACGCTCCGGATTCAAAAAACGCTCGAAAAGCAGATCATAAGGTAGGGGATCAACATCCGTGATGTTTAAGACGTAAGAAACGATACTGCCGGCTGCGGAGCCTCTGCCGGGGCCCACTGCTATGCCGTGTTCTTTCGACCAGTTCACGAAGTCCTGCACAATTAAGAAGTAATCAGCGAAACCGGTCCGTTCTATCACACCTAACTCGTATTCCAAGCGCTTTCTGACCTCGCCGTTCGTGCCGGGATAGCGTTTAGTCAGCCCCTTTTCCACTAATTTACGCAGGTAGGTGTTGCTCGACGTTTCTCCTTCGGGTAAAGGAAATTCGGGGAGGTGTATTTTGCCGAGTTCCATTTCGAAACTGCACTTCTCGGCGATCTTCACGGTATTTTCTATTGCTTCCGGCACATCTTCGAACAATTTAGCCATCGCTTCCGGCGGAACCAGTGAGGCGTCGAAACCGCGGAAACTGAACCGGTCTTCGGATTCGAACTTGTTGCCGGTCTGAATAGCCAAAAGCACTTCGTGGATCGGTTTATCCTCGGGGGTGAGGTAGTGCGAGTCCTGGGTTGCAACGAGCGGTATGCCCAATTTTTTTGCCAACTCGATTAAATGTGGCCGCAGGTCGGGGGAGTGCTGCTGTATCTCGATGTAATAATCTTCGCCAAAAATATTTTTGTAGTAACTTGCAGTTGCTTCGGCTTCGGGGATCTTACCATCCCGTATCATGCGTGCCACTTCGCCGGAGAAACATCCCGAAAGGCAGATCAGTCCCTCGTGGTGCAGTTCCAAAAGCTCGCGGTCGATGCGCGGTTTATAATAAAATCCTTCTAAGTGCGATTTAGTAAGAAGCTGGATTAAATTTTTATAACCCTGTTCGTTTTTGACCAAAAGTGTTAGGTGATAGCGGACGGCGTCCAGCCGCGGGTCACGCGAAAAACGGGAACTTTTAGCGACATACAACTCCGCGCCAATGATTGGTTTAATGCCCTCTTTCTTCGCTAGTTTGTAGAACTCCACCGCGCCGTAAATGTTGCCGTGATCGGTCACAGCGAGCGCGTCCATCCCTAGTTCTTTTGTGCGGCGGACAAGCGCATCCACTTTAGATAATCCGTCAAGGAGAGAATAGTGAGAGTGAGTGTGAAGGTGGACGAATTTCATAAATTTCGCTCTCATTATACCCCGCCGCAACTAGGACGCCAGTGTGAATTAGAGGTAATATTTGGTTGTGAAATATATCGTTGGAATTGATGAGGTGGGACGCGGGGCGCTGGCTGGTCCGATTATGGTTGCGGCGCTTGCGGTCCAGAGCGGGAGGAGATTTAACCGTAAGGTCAAAGATTCCAAAGCGCTTTCACCCCGAAATCGCGAGAAGGTTGCGAAGTGGATCAATGAAGTCGGTTTATGCTATACAATCGCGCGCGTTTACCCCGCTTTGGTTGATCGGATAAATATCGCGAGAGCCGCGGATCTCGCCGCCTACCGCGCGATTACGAGACTTTCAAAAAATCTGGATCTGAAAAATGGTGACATCTCTATTTATCTTGACGGTGGGCTTTATTTGAAAAGTAAAGATTATCAAGACAACTCCGGCTTAAGGGCGCGAACGGTTATAAAAGGGGACCAGAAATATAATGCGGTGAAACTTGCTTCGGTTGTAGCAAAGGTAAACCGGGATCGTTATATGACTAGGTTGAGTCGTTTTTATCCCGGTTATGGTTTTCACGTTCATAAAGGATACGGTACCAAAATGCATCGCGAAGCGGTTAGAAAACTGGGCCCATCAAAAGTCCACCGTTTGACCTTCGTCCGCAAAATTCGTAGCATAAGTAAAAGAAATGGGAGGCGTACCAGTTAAACATCACTCCAAATCGAAAGTTGGCAGGCGGCGCAGCCACCTGGCTTTGAAGCCGGTTAAAATTGTGCCGTGCCCGAAATGTAAGTCACCGATGTTCCCGCATAAAGCTTGCGCCAAGTGCGGATATTACGGCGGCAGGGCGCGCAGCAAATAATGGCTACTCGACAATTGGGGAGGGCGATTGCCTTACAAACACTCTTTGAGTGGGATTTTTACGACCGCAAAGCTGATTTGGATAAAGCAGTGTCGGAGAGCATTGAGGAGTTCGCGCCCGGTTTCGCCGACAAGGAATTTATTGGTCGGCTGGTTCACGGCGTGGAGGGGAAAATAGACGAGATCGATAAAATAATTACTACCACCGCTCCGGAGTGGCCGATTAACCAGTTGCCGTTGGTGGACCGTAATGTCTTACGACTGGGCCTCTATGAGCTACTCTTCGGCGACTCTAAGGAAGTTCCGCCACGGGTAGCAATAAACGAAGCAATCGAACTTGCTAAAACTTACGGCGGACAGAACTCCGGCAAATTTGTAAACGGGGTGCTGGGCACCGTGTACCGCGAACTCGGCGAGCCGGACCAGAACCCGGAGCGAAAGAAAAAATCCCAGGGAGCAAAGTAACTTTGAGATAAATGGACTTGGAAAACCTGGAGAGCAAGCTCGGTGTTTCTTTTGATAATAAGGATCTGCTTAAAGAAGCTCTTACTCATCGTTCATATCTGAACGAAAATTCATCTTGGCCGCTCCCGAACAACGAGCGCTTGGAGTTTTTGGGCGATGCGGTTTTGGAGCTTGCCGTGACCGAGGAGTTATTTAAACACTTCCCCAACAAAGAAGAGGGGGAGCTAACGGTCTATCGTGCAGCGCTGGTGAATACCAAGCGCCTCCGCGAAATCTCTGGGGAGTTAGGAATAGATAAATCAATTTTGGTATCCAAAGGTGAAGCACGTGGACTGGAGGGCCGCGGCGGGGAAGCGGTGCTTGCCGACGCGGTCGAAGCGGTAATCGGTGCGATTCGGCTCGACCGAGGTTACGACGCAGCCCAAAAATTCGTAGAGCGTTTCGTTTTGTCCTATCTGGACAAAGTGGTTGAAACCGGCGGCAAGGACTCGAAAAGTCTTGTCCAGGAAACGGTGCAGGAAAAGTACAGCGTCACCCCGACCTATAGGACTCTTGAAGAATCCGGTCCGGCTCACGATCGAATTTTTAAGGTGGGTTTGTATATTGGTGACAAGTTGGAATCGGAAGGCGAGGGCAGCTCGAAACAGGAGGCTGAGCTGGATGCGGCGCATAAACTTTTGAAGAA
>DAIDBC010000045.1 GCA_027310265.1 Candidatus Colwelliibacteriota bacterium | reverse complement strand
CCTCCTAGCTTGGACCACAACGCCATGGACGTTGCCGGGAAACGTTGCCCTTGCAGTTGGAAAAGATATCGAGTACGCCTTTTTCAAGGACGGCTCAAAACCCGGGGAAACGTTTATTCTTGCAAGGCGGCGTGCGATGTCATTTGGTCTTAGCGACGCTGATAGCCCATTTAAGGGCGAGGAGCTTGTGGGGCTTTCGTATAAACCGCTGTTCGACGTGCCGGCGGTAAAATCGGACAAAACTTTTAAAGTTTATCCGGCAGACTTTGTCTCTACCGAGGAAGGAACTGGTATCGTACACACCGCCGTTGTCTACGGCGAAGAGGACTACGAGTTGGGACAGAAGGTCGGCTTGCCGGTCGTGCCGCTTCTGGACGACAAGGGTAAGTTTAATGACCAGGCACCGGAATTTCTGCGCGGTACGTACTTCAAAGACGCTGACCGAGTAATAATCGCCGACTTGGAAAAACACGGTCTGCTTTTCAAGAAAGAACAACACACTCACTCTTATCCGCACTGCTGGCGCTGCGGTACGCCGCTCTATTACAACGCGATTCCTGCATGGTTCATCAATATTCAGAAGATAAAAAGTGGACTCGTTGAATCGAATACCAAAGAAATCAACTGGTTCCCGGAATATCTCAAACATGGGCGATACGAGAAAAGCGTGGAAGCCGCGCCGGACTGGAACATATCCCGCAACCGTTATTGGGGCAATCCTATCCCGGTGTGGAAGTGTGTCAGTTGCGGGGAAAAGAAGGTGGTGGGCAGCATCAAGGAACTGGGGTTAAGTAGCAATATTTTCTACTTCAGCCGACACGGTGAAGCGCGACAGAACATTCTGAACATAAACTCCTCTTATCCCGAAAAAGAAGTTTACGACTTAACCGAAGCAGGGGTAGGGCGAGCCAAAAGACTCGCGGACAAAATAAAAGTCTTAGGCGGAATAGATATGATTTTTGCCTCCGATCTCCTGCGGACCAAGCGGACTGCGGAGATAGTGGGCGAGGCGTTGGGCGTGCCGGTACAGTTTGACCCGCGGCTTCGCGAATACAACTTGGGTGTTTATAACGGCCGGTCCGCTGGTGACTTCGAGCTAGCTTTCCATAAAAAGGATCGTTGGACCGAAGCGCCGGAAGGCGGGGAGAACTGGAAACAAATTCAGGAGCGGATGATCAGTTTCATCAAGGAAACCGACAAGAGGTATAAGGACAAAAGGATTTTGATTGTGAGCCACGGCGATCCATTGTGGCTGGTGGAGAAGTATTACGGCTCGGAACTCGGTTATCCGCGCTATGCCGAACCGTTTGAAATAAGCGTGGGGATAGACGATCTGCACCGTCCGGGCATCGACGAGATAGTTTTGAAGTGTCCGAAGTGCGGCGGTGAATCGCGGAGAGTAAAAGAAATTTTTGATTCTTGGGTGGAGGCGGGATCAATGCCGTTTGCGGAATATCACTACCCGTTCGGTCAGAAAGAAGTTTTCGAGTCGCGCTTGCCGGCGCAGTTCGTGGCGGAATACATTGCTCAAACCCGCGCCTGGTTCTACGTGATGCATGTAATTTCATTCGTGCTTTTCGGCAAGGCGCCGTTCGAAAATGTTGTTACAACCGGTACGATCCTGGCCGAGGACGGTTCAAAAATGTCTAAGTCCAAGGGCAATTTCCCAGATCCGTGGACGGTCATTGAAAAATACGGGGTGGATGCGCTGCGATTTTACTTGATGAACTCGGTGGTGATGCAGGCGGACAATCTAAACTTCAGCGTGAAGGATTTAGAGATTATAGAGCGCCGGGTGGTTGCGATTCTGTGGAACGTTTATAAATATTTCGAAGTTTACGCCGGCGAAACCAAGTGGCGCGGGGGCGCTGCGGCCGTGGAGCCGACACTCCTTGATAAATGGATTTTGGCCCGCACCAAAGAACTTATAAACGACGTCACCGAAAATCTCGACCGGTACGACACAGTGCGCGCAACCCGCATAATTGCCGAATTTATCGACGACTTATCTACTTGGTATCTGCGCCGCAGCCGCGGACGCAAAGACGGCGCATTCTTCGCCACTTTGTACGACATTCTAAGGAACGTAAGTCGGGTTATTGCTCCGTTTATGCCTTATTTGAGCGAGGTTATTTATCTTAACTTAAAACAATTCGGCGGCGATGCGGCGGAGTCGGTACATTTAACTGATTGGCCGCAAATTACAGAACTTTCTCCGGCGGAAAAGGATTTGTTGCGCGACATGGGCATAATCCGCGAGGCCGCTTCGATCGGCCAAGCGGCACGGAAGTCGTTAAACTTACCTGTGCGCCAGCCGTTGCCGCGCTTAGCATTTCTTACCAAGGAGGAAATGACGCCAAGCGTTGAGCTAATGAGGGTTCTGCTAGATGAGTTGAATGTTAGAAAGTTTGACCCAGCACTTCCCGCCGATAAATCCGACAGCGTAAAGACACTTCCCGGCGCGGCGCGGATATTGAATTTGTATTTGGACACAATGGTGTCCGATGAATTGAGATTGGAAGGTTTGGTGCGCGGTTTGGAGAGAGCGATTCAAGAATTAAGGAAGAAAAGCGGCCTGAAAGTGGGTGAGATGGCCAATTTGATCTACGCCACCGAAGACCCAGATCTAGGTAAGGCTATAGGCACTTTCAATCGCAGTAAGACTTATATCGCGAAAGTTACCGAGGGCTCCGCTATAGAGGAGTTCACTTTAGACGGGAAGAAAATCAATCTGACTGTGTCAAAGTAGCTGCGGGGGCCTAGGAGAAATAATCTATCTTAACAGCTTTTCTCACTCTTGCCATTGTCTCTTTAGCTATTTTTCTGGTCCGCTCCGTGCCTTCGCGTAATATCTCCATAATAGCCTCGGGGTTTCTAGCTAGAGCTTGACGTTTAGTTCTGATGGGTAACAGCAAGTTTTCTAACACCGTTATCAGGCGTTTTTTAATCTCGACATCTCCCAATCCACCGCGCTTGTATTGCTGCTTCAGTTTTTCTACGCCGGCTTTGTCGGGGTCGAAAGTATCTAGGTAGGTAAAAACAACGTTTCCTTTAACTTTGCCGGGATCGCTCGCGTGGACGTGATTGGGGTCGGTGTACATCATCATCACCTTCCTTTTAACTTCTTCAGGAGAGTCATCGAGTAGTATTGCGTTTCCCAGAGATTTACTGGCCTTAGCGTTGCCGTCAATTCCCACTAAACGGGGAGTCGTTGAAAGTATTGGTTTTATTTTGCGGAAAGTCTCGCCGTAGGTGGCGTTAAATTTTGCGACAATCTCGTTATCCTGTTCGATAACCGGTAATTGATCCTCACCAACAGGTATTATGTTGCTGTTACAGAAAAGGATATCGGCTGCCTGACTTATAGGGTAGGCTAGAAACCCCGCCGGAACGTTTTCGCCGAACCCCTTTTGCTTCATCTCGTTCTTAACTGTCGGATTCCTCTTGAGACGTGCTAGCGTCACCAAGTTCAAGAAAAATATCGTTAGCTCTGCTATCTCGGGTATTTGGGACTGAATAAAAAAGGTGGTTTTATTGGGATCGAGGCCCACCGCCAAATTGTCTAGTGCCACCTCTACGACATTCTTATGAACCTTTTCTGGATTGTTGGCATTGTCTGTCAGAGCCTGAACGTCGGCGATCATATAAAAACATTTCGCATACTCGTCCTGTAAACGCACGCGGCTTTGCATCGAGCCGATATAGTGGCCGAGATGTAACTTTCCAGTGGGCCGATCGCCAGTTAAAACAATGTCTTCGTCTTTAGCGGCCTTCATACCACTATTGTAGTCAATTTAAGCTCTATATTTCTATCACCACCGGCAGGACCATCGGGCGGCGGAAAGTTTTAGAGTAAACCAGCTGGCCGATTTGGTCGCGGAAAACGGCTTTCAGATAATCCGGATCGATCGGCTGGTGCCGCGGGATGCGGCTCACAATACTTTTTATTTTCTGTCTCACCTCGTCCAAAAGTTTTTGGCTGTCGATATCGCGGAGGTAGACGAAACCGCGCGAAATAATGTCCGGATTCTTAAGCAACCTTCCGTTCTTGCGGTCCATCGTGACAATAATCACCATCATTCCTTCCTGGGCCAGGACCAGTCGGTCGCGCAGCACAACTTCACCGATATTGCCTACGCCCAAACCATCAACCATCACGTAGTGCGCCGGCACGGTCTCGTCTCCGACCACAAAAGAATCTTTGGTTAAGAGCCCCACCTGTCCGTTGCTCAAGAGGCGCACGTTTTCGCGCTCCACTCCGCCGCGGATGGCGTTCTCGCCGTTTACCGCGCGCATGTAGTAATGCCCGTGCACCGGCATAAAGTAGCGCGGTTTCAGTAATCGGGTGGCCAAGGTCAGGTCATCCGAAGGCGCATGGCCGGAAGCGTGGATGTCAATCAGGCTGGAAGTGTAGATTTTAGCCCCCTGGCGGGACAAATTGTCTTTCAAATTCTGGACGCTGCGTTCATTCCCGGGGACGACCGATGAAGAAAAAATCATCGTATCGCTGGGTTTGATGCGGATGTGTTTGTGTTCGCCGTTTACAATTTTCATCAGGCCGGCGGTAGCTTCACCCTGAGCGCCGGTGGTGATAATCAAGATTTTGTCGTCCTTGTACTTCGAGATTTCTTCGGTCGCAATGAGCGTGCCCTTTTTGATCTTCATATAGCCCAGATTCTGCGAAATCTGGACGTTGTCTTTCATCGAGCGTCCGTTAACCGCAACTTTGCGGCCGATCCGTTCGGCGATTTTGATCATTTCGCCGATCCTGGTGAGCATCGAAGAAAAAGTAGTTACGATGATGCGCCCGTCCGCAGTCTTAAACAATTCTTCCAAGTTTTTCTCCACGGTCCGTTCGGACATGGTGTGTCCCGGCTCTTCGGCGTTGGTCGAGTCGCACAAAAAGGTGTGCACGCCCATCTTGCCGATACGTTCGATTTCCTCAAGATTCAGCGGCCGGCCATCCTCGGTGTAATCAATGCGAAAATCGCCGAAGTGAACGATGTTGCCCACCGGGGTTTTGATAATTACCCCGATCGAGTCTGGAATGGTGTGTTCGATGTTGAAAAACTCCAACTCGAAATACTTTCCGGCCTTGACCGTGTCCCCGGCGGCGACACTCACCGCGTGCAGCTTTGGGGCATTCATAAACTCTTCCTGGCGTTTTTCGATGATTGCTTTGGTGAGTTTCGCGGTGTAAATCGGCGGATTGCCGATTCGGCCGATAAGGTAAGGTATCGCGCCGATGTGATCATAGTGACCGTGGGTCAAAACCACGCCTTTTACGTTTTCCTTGCGCGGTTCGAGATAGCTCACGTTCGGGATGATGTAATCTATCCCCGGAGTTTCTTCTTCCGGGAACTGCAATCCCATATCAACCACGAGGATCTCATCGCGGTATTCCAAAAAGGTCATATTCCGGCCGATTTCTTCCAGGCCGCCCAATGGGACCAGGCGCAACGTGTCGTCCGGCGTCGGTTTAGCCTTGGTTTTGTGCGGCTCGTTTTCCTGCTGCCCCTCCGGTCGCACATGCGGAGACAAGCGAATAGTTGGCGTTCGCGGCATGGTAGTACTCTGCCTTCGACGCGGTGTCATCATCATTTTTATCTTTTGGTTAACTTTGTTTGTCTTTTATTCAGTTTTCTAGTGGGCAGGGAGGGACTTGAACCCTCACGACCTTACGGTCACAGCGACCTGAACGCTGCGTGTATGCCATTTCACCACCTGCCCAAGTTCTATAGTGTATCTAAATATTCACGTCCTATTCCCGATTTTAATCGTTTCTCGTATGTTCTTGCATTTGACCTAGTATAAAATTCTTTAGTGAGGATTGTTTTAAATGGTCGGTATGGTTTTGTTGTTCTTTCCGTACCTGCGTTGTGTTGTTTTAATCTTCGATGGAAGTTATTGGTAAGTCCAATATATCTATACTTTTTCGTCAAACTTTTTATTACATAAACCGTAAACATTGCTACTTTCTCCAGCGCGCCTGCCTGCCGGCAGGCAGGTCTGCCAGTTCCGCCACGTCCGCAGTACCTATTTCTTAAGCCAAGCCTTCAGAGCGTCGATACTCTTGATCCGCCTGGGGTTAACTTTGTTTTTAGTTGCCAGTTTAACGGCCAACTCCTCAGCCATATAGACCCCGTTAAAGAATCGTTCGAATCTGTCCCGGCCGCGGAGTTCTATTGTCTCAACTTTGCCG
>DAIDBC010000022.1 GCA_027310265.1 Candidatus Colwelliibacteriota bacterium | reverse complement strand
CTTTGGAGCCGCGCTTTTTCTCTCTACTAAAAAGCTTTCTCAAGCGGGAGTATGCGAAGCCTGCGAGGTCAAACCGGAAGAGTCAACGGCCGGCGCGAAGAAATCCGACAGTTTGTTATCATACCAAATGCTTTTTGCGGTTTTCTTCCTAATTCTTATTTTCGCAACTCCTCTCTGGAATAAAGAACTAATTTCAACAAGCGCTGCCGCAAAAAACGGCACGCTCTTAATGAACCAAATTAACAGCGCGCAGAACACCAGCGCCGGCAACGCACTTTATAACGAGGTAGTTGCTAAAGTATTGCCGCAACAAGGGTTCCAAACACGGATTGTTTTGGGCGATGCTATCGTCAAGCTGGTTCAGAACGGCGTCATTGATCTTGAAAAATTCAAGAAAATTTACGAAGGCCGCGGCTTGGGCGAGAAAGAATTGGCGATCCTTACCCAACCGTCGTATGGTCCCTTGAAAATAGACGCGAGCAACTCTGGGTTGATGGTCAACCTGCTCTGGCCTCTCGGACTTTCCAATAAAACCCGGTTTAACGAAAAAAGCCCGGTGAACGGAGCATCGCTCTTCAACTTCGCTTCCACCGGCGGCTGGACCCTGGGCAAAGAAGATAACGGCGGCAAGTACTTCAATAAATACGAAATCGTAAAACTTACGCCGGAGCAGGAAGCGGTTGCTCTGGACGTTGCGCAAAATACCTATCGTCCTTGTTGCAATAACTCGACTTTTTTCCAGGATTGCAACCACGGTTCGGCGTTGCTCGGATTGATTGAGCTTGGCGCATCACAGGGGCTTTCGAGAGACGATCTCTACAAAGTCGCGCTTGAGTTCAATTCTTTCTGGTTCCCGCAAAACTATATCCAAACCGCCCTCTACTACAAACTGGCGAAAAATGTCGACTGGGAGAATGTCGACGCCAAAGGAATTATGGGCAGGGATTATTCCACCGGCTCCGGTTGGTACCAGAATGTAGCTAAACCGTTTCAAGAAATCGCCGCCAAGAATCCCGGTCTTATCCCGCAAAATCAGGGCGGCCGCGGATGCGGAGTGTAAAAATTCACGAAAGCGAGACAAGTATTAAAATACTAATATAAATACATGCCAACTAACTGGACAAAATTTATAGGCGTTGGGAGATTCATCTTGGGTATCCTTATCCTCGTAGGCATTTTCTGGCTGGTGCCGACACTAGCCCACGCATCTCCCCTGACTGTAGTTATGATGCTGGTCGCGGTCACTCCCCTAACCTTTCTAATCTGGCCGATAACTATCGTCGGCCTATACTTCCTCTTCACGCCCAAAATAATATGGCGCGTGGACGTAATCGCGCTCGTTGTTGTCGCGATTGCCTTTTATGGAACGTACCAATTTATCAATCCAGCCACTAGTGGTGATATAAGGGGCAACGCCGTTCTAAACGTAACCGTACTTACCGAATTGCAAAAGCCGGTAACCAATCTAGAAGTGGACTTAGCCGAGAAATCAGGCCCGCCGCCCCAAGGAGGATCCGTTAAGACCGACGATAAGGGCGTAGCCGCTTTCTCTGTAAAACCCGGTGATTACGTAATCTACTTTAGTTCCGGTAACTTCCCCCAGAACCTGGTGTACCCAAATAATTCGCAACCAGTACACGTGGCTGAGGGCAAAACCAACGAAGCAACTGTCATCCTCAAAACCAAATAAGAGTTAGATCAGTTTGCTTCGGTAAGCCGTCTGGATTATCTCTTCGATATTTCTATATTTAGGCTCCCAACCGAGCATTCGCTTCGCTTTCGCGTAACTCGCGACTAATACCGGCGGGTCGCCGGGCCTCCAGTCTTCAAACTTAACTTCAATTTTCTTGCCGACTACTTTCTCCGCGGCTTTGATTACTTCCTTCACAGAATATCCCGTACCGCCGCCGAGATTAAAAACGTTGCTTTCGCCGCCATCCGCAAGATACTTAAGCGCCAGAATGTGCGCATCGGCTATATCGTTTACGTGCACATAATCCCGCACGCAGGTGCCGTCCGGCGTGGGATAATCATTGCCGAAAACACTTACCGGCCTATTCTCAAAAACAGCTTTTAAAATTAAGGGTATTAAGTGCGTCTCCGGATTGTGGTGCTCGCCCAACTCCCCGGACGGGTCTGCGCCGGCGGCATTGAAATAGCGCAGCGAGACATATTTAAGGCCATGCGCGCTGTCACAATCGGCAAGTATCGTTTCGATCATCGCCTTCGTCCGGCCGTAAGGGTTTACCGGCTTTACCGCTGTAGATTCTTCAATCGGTGTTTTATCTGGCGAGCCGTATACCGCGGCGGACGATGAAAAAATCATTTTATCGACGCCGAATTTCTGCATCGCGGAAAGAAGCGTGATTGTGCCGGAGACGTTATTCCCGTAATACTTCAGTGGATCGGTCGATGACTCCGATACGACTATGTTCCCGGCAAAGTGCATCACGGCGCTCACCTTATATCTACCAAAAACCTCTTCGAGCCTTGCCGCATCGCCAATGTACCCTTTTTCGAACGACGCATTTCTTACGGCTTCGCCTCGACCCGAAGATAAGTCATCAACTACCAGAACGCTATAGCCAGCCCCCACAAGCCTACGCACGGTATGCGAGCCGATGTAACCCGCCCCGCCGGTAACCAATACGTATTCCATTTATCCGCTAACTTACCGGCCTTTTTGAACCAAGAGAGGATAAATCTCAAGAAGGGTAAGGAAAAGAGTAAGCGCGAGCGGACCTAACAGGAACCCCATCGGACCGAACGTGGCAATCCCGCCCAAGACGCTCAAGAGTACCAGGAGCGGGTGGGCGTTCGTGTCGTGGTCAATCAACCGCGGACGCAGGAAATTATCTATAAGCCCCGCCGCCAAAAACGTGAATACTATAAATCCTATCGCTCCCCCAAGGTTGCCCGCGAGCGCAAGTGACAAGGCAGCGGGCAAGACCACTAACGCCACGCCGACAAACGGTATAAGTGCCGCAACAACCGCAACCGAACCCCACAACACCGCCCCCGACAACCCGAACAGGAAAAATCCCAGTCCGACAAAGAGACCCTGCAGCACCGCGACCACCAGTGACCCCTTGATAACCGACCTGGCCATCCGGCCAAGTTTCGACAAAACTCTCTCGGTGTCCTCCCGCGGCAATGGGCTCATCCTTACGATCGCGCTATTCAATTTCTGACCGTCCTTCAGTAGATAGTACAAAACGAAAAATCCGAAAAAGAAAGTAACCGCGATGCCCGTAGCTTGCGAGAATACCGGCCCGATGTTAGAGACGACGAAGCCCAGTGCTTGCTTCGCATACTGGCTAAGGTCGAGGTTAAACCACGGCGCCAGCTTTACAATCTCCATCCTTACAAACTCCACAATCTGACTACTCCTCCCCGCCGCAAATTGGGCGTAAAGATCCTGTGCTTCCTGAAAAACTTGCAGGCCGAAGAAAATAAGCGGAGCGAGGATTACTGCTATGGTTACGAGCACAGTAATAAAAGATGCGAGTCCCCTCCAGGAGGGCATGATTTTCAGAAGTCCGCTATAAACAGGATGGAAAAGCACGGCCAAGACAACGCCCAAAACTATCGCGTTAAGATACGGCAAGAACACAAAGACCGCGAGCGCGGCAGCGACCAACAGTAATGCAATGAAAAATCTAGTTTCCGAATTCTCGGGGTTCACGTTTCTATTCTACCACGTCTTAGAAACTTATGTCTCTTATTTATGTCCTCAATTTGGGCTCGACGCGCTTTAACAACACCGCATTTGTCGCAACGATGATCGATGAAGCAGACATAAGCAGAGCCGAAATCTCCGGGCGAAGCGACCATCCGAATGAGTTGTAGAAAACTCCGGCTGCAACCGGAATGGCGAGAACGTTATAGATGGCCGCCCAGAACAAATTCTGTTTCATTTTCACAACCGTTGCCCTGCTTAAACGGATAGCGGCCACAATGTCGTACGGATCCGACTTCATCAGCACGATATTGCCGGTTTCGATGGCGACATCTGTGCCGGCACCGATCGCGATACCTATGTCGGCTTGCGCCAAAGCCGGAGCGTCGTTGATGCCATCCCCCACCATCGCCACGAACCTGCCCTCGTCCTGGAGTTTCTTGACCCATTTTGCCTTATCCGCCGGCAGAACGTCGGCGAATACCCGGTCGATGCCAAGCTGTTTAGCAATCGCCTCGGCGGTGCGCTGGTTGTCGCCGGTAAGCATGATGATCTCTATTCCATTTTTGCGCAGCTCCACAACCGCTCGCTTGGAATTTTCCCGGGCAGTGTCGGCAACCGCAATGGTTCCAATAACTTCCTCGTCAAGCGCCAGAAGCATTGCCGTTTTCCCTTCGTTTTGCAGCTGTTCCAGTTTCTGCCGGGCTTCGCGACCAACGGGTACGTTATGCACCTCCATAAGCCGCTGGTTCCCTAAAAGCACCAGATACCCCTTCTCATCCACTTTTCCTTGCAAGCCAAAACCCGGTTCCACTTTGAATTCCGCGACGTCCGGTTTATTCGCCCGCAGGGTTTCTGCCTCCTTTTGAATCGCGGTATCGAGGGGATGCGAAGATTTTTTGCCCAGGCCGGCAGCAAGGCCGACGATAAACCCTTTTACGCCGTGGCCGGCGACCGCCTCGAATTTTGAAACATCCAACAGCTCAACTTTATCCTTTGCGGCTTTGTCAACGATAGTCTTGGCAAGCGGATGTTCGGAGTGTTTCTCAATCGAGGCGGCGATCTGGAGAATGCTGGACTGAACGTTCTGGCTTTTTTCTTCAATAAACGAGATCACGTCCGTCACTGTCGGCTCTCCTTTCGTGAGTGTCCCCGTCTTATCCAAAATCATTGCATTGATCTTGGAGGTTTTCTCGAGTGTTGTCGCATCTTTGATCAGGATATTGTGTTTTGCGCCCAACCCAGTGCCCACAGCAACCGCGGTCGGGGTGGCGAGTCCCAGTGCGTCCGGGCAGGCAATAACCACGGTTGAAACAGCAAAAGTAAGGGCGCCAATCAAACCGATACCGGCAACAAAATACCAACCAAAAAAGGCGGCTAGTCATGAACCGATAGCAACGATAACAAGAACTCCCGCGGCTTTGTCGGCAATCCGCTGGCCAGGCGCTTTGGAGTTCTGCGCAGTCTCAACCATCTTAATTATCTGCGCGAGCACCGTCTCTCCGCCGACTTTCGTCGCTTTGAATTTAATTGCTCCGCGCTGGTTTATTGATCCGCCGACTACTTG
>DAIDBC010000059.1 GCA_027310265.1 Candidatus Colwelliibacteriota bacterium | reverse complement strand
CTCCGGAGGACGCCGCCGCCTTGGGCCTGTTGCGCTGGAGCGGTGAACTCAACCCCCGCAAAGTTTCGTTGAAAGGCGGCGTCATCACCAAATTTTTGAAAAACTTCTTACCCTAGAAGAATTACGAATGGCTAAATCTAGAAAAAGACGGGCAAAGGTCAGGAGACGAGTAAAAATCATCGGTTCTGACTCTTCCACTATGGCCGATAGACCATTGGTGCGTATTAAAGTGGTGGGCGTGGGCGGCGGTGGCGGAAATGCCGTGACCAGGATGATCCACAATTTTGCCCGCGGGGTTGAGTTTATCGCCATAAATACAGACATCCAAGATTTGGAGTATTGCGACGCCAAGCGGAAAATTCATATCGGCCGCATGGTTACCCATGGGATGGGAGCGGGAATGAATCCGGAACTCGGCCGGCAGGCGGCGGAAGAGAACCGCGCCGAGATAGCCGATGCCCTGAAAGATGCAGATCTAGTATTTTTGACTGCCGGTTTCGGCGGCGGGACGGGAACCGGCGCGCTGCCGGTCATCGCCGACGTAGCGCGCGATGAGATTGGCGCGCTTACTGTTGCAGTAATTACTAAACCTTTTTCGTTCGAAGGATCGCAACGGATGCGCATTGCCGAAGAGGGCCTGCAACGCTTGCGCGATCGCGTCGATGCGCTTATAACCATTCCCAACGATCGCGTGTTCTCGATTATCGACAACGATACGCCGGTTTTGAAAGCGTTCGAAAAAATTGATGAGATTTTGAAGAGTGCAGTGCAAGGCATTGCCGAAATAATTGCTTCGGCGGGTTTGGTGAACGTGGACTTCGCCGATGTGCGCGCGATTGTGCAAGATGCCGGCACAGCGATTATCGGCGTTGGCATCGCCCACGGTCCAGATCGGGCAATTAAAGCGGTGAACCAGGCGGTCAACTCTCCACTCCTTGAACATTCAATAGACGGCGCGAAAGGCGTTCTCTTTGGCGTGGCCGGCGGACGCGATCTGAAAATGTCGGAAATAAATGAAGCGGCCAAGATTATCACCGAGAACGTTGATTCCGCCGCCAAAATAATTTTCGGGGCGTATCAAGACCGTAAACTAAAAGCCGGAAGCGTGAAAATCATCTTGGTTGCGACAGGTTTCAACGGCATGCCGTTGAAACACGACCTGGACTCAATGAGTTTATTTGCCGCCCCGGCTGCGAAAAGCAACCCAGTATCCGCGCCAGTCGTTTCCGAGAAGAAAGTTGAAGCACCGGTTGCAACTAATAAGGAAGAAAAGGCTAAAAAGTCCTCTGCAAAAGAGGAAGAAAAAAACGAAGACGTTTGGGACATTCCGGCATTCTTAAGAAAACGTAAGCGGTAGGTATTTTCTCCTCGTTGCCGGCTGTCAAATCAGTTCAAAAGCCCCTCTGGTCGAGAGGTTTTTTAATTGTTGGGGCAAAGTTATTCACATGAGGGCGGTGTTAGAATGCAATAGACTCAAAAATAAAAAATAAAAAGTCGATAAAGAAAACATTTTTACTAAATGGTCAAGGCGAAGAATCGCGACGAGATGATTAACCAGTCGTTTTCCGAAAATGCGCTAAAGATGATGCGCAAACGTTACCTGGTTACCGATGAAAAAACCGGCAAACAGGAAACGCCGGCCAATATGTTCCATCGCGTCGCCAATGCCTTGGCCTTGGTTGAGAAAAATTATCGGCACGACGCTAAGTTCATCAAAAAAACAGCAGAAGATTTCTTCGGCATCATGGCGTCGAAAGAATTCACGCCGGCGGGGAGAACTTTGACCAATGCCGGGAGCGAAACTTCGCTTGTCGCAAACTGCATCGTACTGCCAATCCACGATTCGATGGAGAGTATTTTTCAGACCTTGAAGGATGCCGCGCTTCTGCAACAGGCCGGTTCCGGTTTAGGCTTCGCCTTGGACGAATTGCGTCCGGCGATGTCGAGAACGATGCGCTCGCGCGGAGTCTCGTCTGGCCCGGTTTCGTTCCTGAAAGTTTACGATGCTGCTTTTGGGACGATTAAACAACAGGGCCGGCACGGCGCGAACATGGCAATGATGAGCGTTGATCATCCGGACGTACTCGACTTGATTCACGCCAAGGAAGTTGAAGGCGAAATACGCAACTTCAACGTTTCAATAAAAGTAACCGATGAGTTTATGCGCCAACTTACCACTTCACCCGACTCCCAATGGTATTGCACCTGGAAGGGACAAAAAGTTAAGCCGCACAAAGTCCTGCGTCACCCTAATGGTTCAGTTTACGCTTACGAAGATATCGATATAACCGTCGGCCAAATTTTCGACGAACTTACGCATTACGCTTGGTTGAACGGCGAGCCTGGAATAGTTTTTATTGACGCGGTAAACCGCACTAATCCCTTGCCGGCGATGGGTGAAATAATGAGTTCCAATCCCTGCGGGGAACAGTTTCTGCATGCTTACGACAACTGCAATCTCGGATCAATTAATCTGGCTGAATTCGTCAAAAACGGCAAGATGGATTGGGTGAGACTGCGCTTCGCAACCCGCACAGCGGTGCGTCTGATGGATAACGTGATTGATGGTTTCGATTTTCCAGTGCCGCAGGTGACCGAACTGGCTAAGAAAAACCGCAGAATCGGTTTGGGGATAATGGGTTTTGCCGACATGCTCTACCAGCTAGGTATAAAATACAATTCCGAGGAGGGCTTCGAGATGGCGAGGAAAACGATGGGCTTCATTAACAAGAGTGCACACCAAATGTCCCGCGAGCTGGCCAAAGAGAAGGGCGTTTTTCCAAACATCAAGTTGAGCATTTACGCCAAAAAGCGCATCAATATGCGCAACGCCGCGCTAACCACCGTCGCACCTACCGGCTCAATCTCGATGATGTTTGATTCCTCGAGCGGGATTGAACCGAACTTTGCGCTTTCCTACGTTAAGCAGGATAAAGACGGCGTACAGTATCACTACCTGAACAAATATTTTGAGGTGGAGCTGCACCACAGGAAATTCAGCGACGGAGAGATTTCGAGAATCAAGGCGGAGATAACCAAAACCGGTACGATCCAGCATCTGACTGATTTGCCGCAGGATCTGCGCGACACTTTTGTTATTTCGATGGACATTCCCGGCGACGACCACGTGAAGATGCAGGCTGCGTTCCAATCGCAGGTTGATAATTCTATCTCCAAGACGATTAACTTCCCGAACAGTGCGACGCACGAGGATATAAAACAGAGTTTCATCAATGCCTGGCGCGTGGGTTGTAAGAGTTGCACCGTCTACCGCGACGGCAGCCGCAACGTGCAGGTTCTGAATCTAGGTACTGGTGAGAACATCGCTGCCCCGACGGAGTTGGGCATCAAATCCACCGCAGTGAAGGCAGTCGAGGCACCACTAAACTTGGAATCAGATAAGGGTAAGATCGCGCCGCGGGTGAGACCGGAAGTTTTGCCGGGCAGGACTTACCGCATCAAGACCGGCTACGGTAAGCTTTACGTTACCATCAACAACGACGAAACAGGCGCACCGTTCGAGGTGTTCGCTACCATCGGCAAGACCGGTGGATTTTTCCAGGAGCAATCGGAGGCGATTTGCCGGATGATCTCCCTTTCGCTCCGTTCGGGAGTGAAGGTCGAGGAAATCATCAAGGAACTGAAGGGTATAGCCGGGCCGATGCCAGTCCTTACGGCGCGGGGTACTGTGCGTTCACTGCCCGATGCAATCGGTCAGATATTGGAAGAACATGCTCGAAATGCTAACAAGAGCGAAATAGCCGATATCGTCGAACAAGTTCCGGCGAACATCGCAGTAGGAGTTTCGGCCGATTTGAGCAAGAAAATTGAAGCAGATTTCCCGGACGGTAAAGCCATAGCCGACTTCGGTTTTATGCCCGGTTGTCCAGATTGCGGTAACGCGCTCGTTATGTCCGAAGGCTGCATCAGTTGTAAGAGTTGCGGATTCAGCCGCTGTTTGTAGCTTGATTATGCAGATCAAAAATCCCCGCTTATAGCGGGGATTTTAGTCCACGGTCTAGAACTACTTCCCGAACCACAGCCCGTTGATATATAGAACGGTTGCAAAGATGATGCTTGCGGCAAGCACTCCGGCGACGAATCCCGCAAGCGCAGAGGCAATCGTGTTTCCCAGACGGAGTGCAAAGGCCCGCTCCTCTTTAGAAATAAAGTCCCTGATTCAGTCCATAAATAACTTATCTATTTAGCGACCTTTTTATTCTTTTGTTCGAGGTGACTTAAAATCTTTAAAATCAGTTCGTTTTGGTTCTCCAGGTGTAAGAGTATGGTTTCTATTTCGCGTTCCGCCTTAACATTTACGTCGAAGTCGGCTTCCGCCCTTGCTTCCGCGTGGCGGCCAGACAGATTCTGACCGACCAGAAGCAACGGCAAAAAGATTAACTGAATCATGTTGGAAATAAAAAGCCACAACACGAAGGCTGGGTAGGGGTCGAAACGCAACGACTGCGGACCAAGCATATTCCACCCGAGCCACAACACGGTCCACCCGGCCAGGATGAAGAAAAATCCCATAGT
>DAIDBC010000025.1 GCA_027310265.1 Candidatus Colwelliibacteriota bacterium | reverse complement strand
ACAACACGGATGGTGTAAGGAAAATTTTCTTTGTTTGGGATAAGCGGCCGGACGGCTTTTTCGGCGAGCGCACCGTGGCCAATTTCGCGACGGCCCGGGCCTCCTAAACGCCCGGTTTCGCCGACCGAGAAAGGTGGGAAATTATAGTGCAGCATAAAACGCCTCTTCCCGGTCTGTTCCATTGTTTCTACCAACTGTTCCGCTCCCGGAGGAGCGATGGTGACCGACGCGAGCGCTTGAGTGTTGCCGCGAATGAACAACGACGAGCCGTGGGCTCGGCGGAGCAATCCCAACTCGGCATAGAGTTCGCGCACCTCATCCAAACGGCGCCCATCCGGCCGTTCACCGCCCGATAAAATCTTGCGGTGCACCAAGGCATCTATTTCCTCTTCTAGAATATAAGCGGCAATCTCGATGTCGCGTGCGGAATATTCTTTCTCGGCCAGGTGCGTTTTCAACGCCGAAGCTAACTCGCCGACTTTCTTTTCACGCTCAACTTTACCCCGTTCGTACACGGCGGCCTCAAGTCGATCACTCAAAAACTCAAGCACGGCGGATTTGAGCTCCGCAGACGGCTCCCACAACGCCACCTCTATTTTTCTACGGCCGACTTCTTTTGTTATCTTCCTCTGAAATTCATTCAGGCGCTCTATTTCTCCAGTTGCCTTCTCGAAAGCTTGCATAACCTCATCCTCGGAGGCGTCGTCGCCGGCAAGTTCGATCATATTTATGACGTCGCCGCCCACTCCAGCCACAAAAGTTTCAAATTTCGCGGCACCGTCCTTGAGGCTGCTGTTTATAGGGTTCACTACCAGCTCGCCGTTTATCTTACTTACCTTGAGACCGGAAACCGGGCCATTCCAAGGCACATCAGAAATCGCGAGCGCAGCGGAGGCGGTCGTAAGCGCAACTAAATCAGGATCGTTTTCCTCGTCGTAGGACACGACTGTAACCACCACCTGAATGTCGCGGCGGATACGCTGGTCAAAAAGCGGACGGATTGCCCGATCTACCAACCGGCCGGATAAAATTGCTTCTTCGGATGGCCTGCCCTCGCGGCGCACAAAACGGCTACCAAGAACTTTACCGGCGGCGTAAAAACGTTCTTCATAGTCGACGGTAAGCGGCAGATAGTCTATCTCGCGATCTTCTTTGCCTATAACGACGGTGACGAGCACGGTCGTATCGCCGTAAGTGCCCATAACCGCGGCGTTGGCCTGTTCGCCCAATCTGGAAACCTCGAGGGCGAGCGGCCGCCCAGCCAAATCAATCGAGAACTTTTTTCTGTTTAAATCCATTTCTTTGTATTTCTATTTTCTCGTGCGTCTTATCGCCTTAAAAATTACCCGCGGCATCGTCTCTAAATCGTGGAAGGCGTCCGCCGCTTCGCGCAGGCGCGATGAGGTCGTGCGGCCGAATGCGGCAACTTCTACGCTCCGACCCAGACCCCACTTCAAATATTCCACCAGCGGGACAAAATCGCCGTCCCCGGTTACAAGCACAATCGCGTCCACCATATCCGACATACGGATAGCGTCCACCGCCATCCCAACGTCCCAGTCGGCTTTCTTCGCCCCACCGGGGAAAACCTGGATGTCCTTGGAACGCAACTCAATACCGGCTTTTTCTAGCGCTTCGAAAAAAGTTTCCTCGCCGGTCGAGGGGTCGCTCTTCACCACATAGGCAATCGCACGGACCAGCCTGCGCCCGTCTACCAGCTGGCGCATCAGTTCCGAATAATTAACCCGGCCGCCGTAAAGGTTTTTGGCCGAGTGATAGAGGTTTTGGATATCAATGAAAACCCCGAGACGCTGGTCTTTCTGGGGAGTCGGCGCCATTATTTTTTCAGCCCCAGTTTCTTCACGATCGCGTTATAGTTGCGGGGGTTATTGTCCTCAAGATATTTCAGCAGCTTGCGCCGTTTGGAGACCATCCCTAAAAGTCCGCGCCGGGAATGATTGTCCTGCGGGTGACGCTTCAGATGGGTAGTAAGCTCATCAATCCCGCGGCTCAAAAGCGCGATCTGCACGGCGGCAGAGCCGGTATCGGCCTCATGCACCCGGTGCTCCGAAATTACGTTCTGTTTCTTACGGATAGTCAACATTTAAGCCAACTATACCAACTTTAATGCTCGCGGTCAAAGATTTTGTGTCGTATAATGATGTTATAAGACAGCCTCTACAAATGACTGACTTGAGATCTCTTACCAGGGACTACCTCGATTATCTTTCAATCGAGAAAAACCGATCGCCCTTAACCCGTCGGAGTTACGCGCGTTGCCTCGAGCGCTTCATCGGATTTTCCGGTGTGAAAAACCCATCAGACGTAAGCGAGCAGATAATCCGCGATTTTAGATTGATGCTCGCCAATCCAAAAACAAACATGAAAAAAGGGACTCAGGCCTATTATGTGATCGCGCTCCGAAATTTCCTGAAATATTTAGTGAAGCGTGGCATAAAAACCGTGCCGCCGGAGACGGTGGAGCTGCCGAAAGTGCCAGCACGGCAGATCCAAGTAATAGACTACGGCGATTTAGAGCGATTGCTTGCCGCCCCAAGGGATAATAGCCTACGCGCCTTGCGCGATAGGGCAATATTGGAATTGTTGTTCTCGACTGGCCTGCGCATTTCGGAACTTTGCGCGCTTGACCGCACCATTCCAATCGACCGTGGGGAGTTCACCGTCCGGGGCAAAGGCGAAAAACTAAGAGTGGTTTTTATCTCCGACCGGGCGAAGAAAGCACTTAAAGATTACTTGGAGAAACGTGTGGATATCGAGCCGGCGCTTTTCCCCAGCCTGTCCAAGGGCGAGAAACCTAAAGTGATCGGACGGATCATCCCCCGCGCGGTTCAGCGTCTGGTATCTTACTATGCCAGGGCAGCCGGGATTCCTAAACATGTGACCCCGCACCAGTTGCGCCACCAGTTCGCAACCGATCTCCTAATGAACGGGGCGGATTTACGCTCAGTACAGGAACTTTTGGGACACGCCAATATCTCGACTACCCAGGTTTACACGCACGTTACCAACAAAGAACTACGCGAAGTGCATCACGCTTTCCACGCGCGACGGCGTAAACAATAAGACACCGGGTAGCGCCAGAGGCGACGCGGGTTTAGAATTTAACTTACATGCCGCAATTACTGCAGTTTATTTTAGACTGGAAATATTCCGCGATTTTTGTCGGTACTTTCTTTGAGGGGCCGGTGGTGGGGTTGTTGGCCGGGTTGTTTGCAAAAGTAGGTTATCTTAATTTATTTGCCGCCTACGCGGTGCACGTTATAGCCGACCTCGTTGCCGACTTTACTTACTATTCCATAGGTTACTTCGGCGGAGAGAAATTTTTGCCGCGGGCAGCTAAATTTTTGAACTTCTCGGTGGAAGAGACGGAACGGGCCAAAGTAAAATTCCACGAAAACGGCAAAAAAATAATAGTTTTGGGTAAGCTTACGCACGTGATCGGCATGCCGATTCTCGTCGCCGCCGGACTGGTGCGCTACCCCGCAATTGCATTCATCGCGTTCGATCTTGTCGCCACGATTATCAAATCGGCGGCGATTATCGGCATAGGTTATTACTTCGGCGGCTACTGGCAAAAAATCAATAATGTTTTTCTGGATGTCACTCTTATCACTTGGGCAGTTGTGGTAATTCCTACGCTATATTTCATCGTTAAAAGACTGTACGCCAAGAAGAAGACCCGATAAGTTACTTTCCCAGCCGGCGCTCCCTCGAAACATATTCCGCGATTGCGCCCCTGAATTCTTCTCTGGAGAAAGCCGGATAAAAAGTATCGGTGAAATAAAGTTGGGCATCAGCCACGTCCCACATCATGAACCCCGCCGACCAGTGCGGCTCTCCGCCGGTTCTTATAACCAGATCCACGGCGGAAGATCGCAAGTCCACAGGTATTTCTTAAGGCTGTTTGCGTCCGGTTTCACGCCGCGCTTTCTAAGTTCGTCCATCGCGCCAAGCATTTCATCGCGGCCGTCGTAAGCCATAAGGAAAGTTAAGTTGAATCTGTCGTGGTTCTCTGTTTCAGTGACCAGTCTGCGTGCGGCTCTCCTTGCCCCCGCGGACAAAAATTTCTCCCAGCGTCCGAGAATTCTTACTTTCACGCTGTCTTCTTTTAATTCTTTCGATCCGGCAAGTTTGTCGAAATAAGTTTCAAAAATCTCCATCAGGAAATCGACTTCGCCCCGCGACCGCTCGGTAAGATTCGCGACTGAACAGCCCCAGATAGTGAGATACGGGATTTTCAAATCGAGCGCGGCGCGCAGTATCTGCTCCGTGTTTTTGGCTCCCTCGCTGTGGCCCATTGCCGCGGGCAGATAACGCTCTTTGGCCCAACGGCGGTTGCCGTCAGGAATCACGGCAACGTGATTAGGTGTTGTTTTTTGCATTTTGGTGGGCGGGGAGGGACTTGAACCCTCAAGCCTTGCGGCACAAGGTCCTAAACCTTGCGTGTTTGCCATTTCACCACCCGCCCCTACGAACCACGAAACAAATTATATCCTATCAGGCTTTTTCTTGACAAATAAACGGTTTTGTGGTCTCATTTGTCCATAAAGGACAGCGGTCGACTGTTCTTTAAGAAATTAATAAATTAGCGATACCGAAGTGACCCATCCGCCACAAAACGGTTAGGTCTATAAGGTAATCGCCTGCACCGATGCGTACAGTAAAACTGTCGCCGTGGCTGACAATTCTGGTAGGACTGGCCACCGTTGGAGCATTGACGCTCCTCATCGCTTGGCTGACCGGAAATAGTCTTGTCACTCTCGCCGCGTTGTTCGCTGCCCTCGGGTTACTCTTCTTCCCGTATGTCACTATCGTCCGACACGGACAGGAAGGCGTGCTTACATTCGGAGAGAAACGTCTGGACTGGGAAAGCACGGCAACGGTTGACGGGGAAATTTTTCCGATCCGATGCGGTCTGGTGGTAACAGAAGGTCCATACTGGCTGCCGGCCATGAAGGTAATCTCTTATGAGGTGCGTCAGATCACGAAAGAGCTTGCCGTAAACGCCCTGACCAAGGATAAACAATCCGTGGTCGTCCATATCGTCCTCACCATGTATCCTAAAAACGTCCACCAAGTCCTCAATAACAAGGACGAACTTAACGGCGCGATCGACGGAATATGCGGCATAGCCGAGGCCGAAGCGAGGATAGCGATGAGATCAGTCGAGTCAACTTGGCTCTTCGAAGATGAAGAAGCGAAGAAATCGCAGTCTGGGAAAATACTCGCTGCGTTGAAAGGGCGCGAACCGCTCTACGGGATAGACGTGGTCAGCCTCTGGGCTACCGACGTAGATCTGCCGGCAACGCTCAAGGGTGAATACGAACGCGAAAAACGCGTTGAGATCATCAAGCGCACCGTCCCCGAAGGTCAAGCTCGCGACGACGCCATTGCCGAGGTATACGGCGTGGAAGTCAAGCGGTCTGAGACAAAACAGACGAATCTGGTGGGCCTGGAAGGAAAGACATTGTCCGGCATCACTGAAGTACTGAATGCGTTAGTTACAATGGTCGCAGGCCGAAGTAAGCGCTGACTACCATGAAAAAATACGCACTTTGGTCGCTCCTGGCTGCGCTGGGTATATTCCTGTTCGTTCTCTTCCGGCCTACCCTAAACGGATTCTTGCTGGTCCGGGGTTATACCGCGGATAACGCTTACAACTTCCCACCGGGAGGAGGTAAGCTGGATATCCCCCTTGCCCCAGGTGAGTACTCGCGATGGATTGTTATGCCGCCCGGCTCATACTGGACAGATTACACCACTGGCCCGATCAGAATATGCTTCAGAGACGGTGAGTGCTTCAACGACGGACCGACTATGGCAAATTGGTACGGTCTGCGGAGAGGTATCTTCATCATCCAGAACCTGGGGACAACGCAGGTTGCCGTAACGGTTGCAGCAGAACGTTAAGAAAAAACCCCGCCATTTCTGGCGGGGTTTTGTGTAAAAATTTAACGGCGTTAAGCTCCCAGAATTTGCCGCACCAATGCGACCAGTGCCCGGGCGACGAAAGCGACCACTATCGCGACCACCGCGTAGATGATCAGTTTCTTTGCTGCCTCGGTGTGCTTCTCGTCGGCACCAGCCATAAGATAGCGGACGGCTGCATACATAATCACCAAAGCCGCAGCGACGATGATCAAACCGAATGCCCAATTGATGATGCTGTTTATGAGCGAGTTGAAATCAACGTACGAAGGCGGGACAACCGGAGCGATGCCGCCAGCCTGCGCCAAGACAGTCGAAACTGGCATCAACCCTAAAGCAGCTACAGACCAAGCGGCGATTTTTAGCTTTTTCATGGTTGGATTTAGATACCGACCTTTTATATATTCTCAATCTTATTATACACAGGAACCGGCAGTTCCGCCAAACAGTTGGGTAACGACCAGAACCAAGCCCTTGGCGATAACCACAATCACCAAACCGACGATGGCGTAAAGGACCGTTTTCTTGCCGGACTCGTAACGCTCCGGGCTGCCGGCGGCAGTGAGGATAAGAAATGCGCCGTAAATAATTATTAGCGAAGCAATTGGTGCAACGATATAGAGCAACCCGGTGGTTATACTATTAATTAGTTGACATACGGTGGTCGGAGCGCCGGCAGGCGGATTTATCACGAAGGTGTTGGATACGCCACCGTTGTCGGGACCAAGAGAACTGCCGGCGGCTATAGCGGACTTTAATAGAATATTAAACATGCTAGCACTGTATGTTGCCCCAGCCTCCGCCGACACCGAAGAGCCGCATCACCGTATTTACTAGAAGCCACGAACCGAACACTATAACTAAGCCGATAACCACTGCCTTGATTGCGTCTTTACCGGCCTTGATACTGGTCTCCGAACCCGCGGCGGCGAGGAGTCTGAATCCGGCGTAGATTACGAACACTACGGCCAGGGGAACCGCCAGCGTAGTCAAAAAATCCATAATATTTTGAACCAACTGCAGCAAACCGCACAGGCTGCCCGTATTTTGCGGAACAATAGGCCCCCAAAAGGGTATGGCCAGGACATATGGAGTTATGTTGGAGTATCGTTTCAACGTTCTAGACACCATCATTTGTTCACCGGCTGTAAAGGAGGCTGTTTAAGGAATCGGCCGCGCTACGCAGGATCTGGTCGGTAGTCAAAGACCCCTTTAACGCTGATTGTATCATACTATTAAAGACGCTCGAAACCGCATCGGGGTCGGGCTGCGGCCAGCTGCGCGCCGTAAGCGCCTGGGCGGCGTATGGCCCCAAAACCGGATTGGTAAAATACGCGGCGATAAGCGACCGCAACGCCGGCGGTCTATTGGTCGCAATCATGTAATTCTGTGCGGCGGCTGGATCGGTTGTAATGTAATTTACAAAATTCCAAGCCTCGGTCGGGTACGCGCTCTTGGCCGAAACAGCGAGCCCCCAATAGTTCGCGAAATTCACGGCGTTGGACTTGTCAAACTGGGGCACCGGCTGGACCGCAAAATTCAGGAATGGATTTTTGGATTTAATGTCGGGAAGTTGCGCGGCGTAAGCAAAGACCATCGCTGTTTTCTTCGCGGCGAATGAATCGAGATCACCGCCCAAAACATCGTTCCAAGTGTAATATTTGCTGCCAGCTTTTCCGAATTGGACGTAGAAGTTCAGCGCACTTGCGGCCGTCTGGTCAGTAAAAGCGGCTTGAGTACCAGTGGAGTTCAAAATAGTCGTGCCGGTTTGGAGGAAAATGAGGTTCAAAAGATCAGTCGCGTTGGGTATGCTTTTCACCGTCCCGCCGATTGCGGCTGCCGCCTTCGTTACTGCGCCAGCGGAAGAAAGCGTGCGGGTTTTCAAAACAATGTTTTTGAATTCGCTCCAAGTTGACGGCGGAACCGCAACCCCGCGCTGATCGAAAATGTCGCGGTTGTATACCAGCGCCAGCGTGTCAATCGACAAAGGTAAGGCGTAGATGTTCGCGCCACGTACAAAGTCTTGTGCGGCTACCTGCGGGAAATCGTTTTGGAAAGTCGCGATGTTTATCAGATCCGCCGGAGCCGGAATCACTTTGTTCCCCTGCTTAGCAAGCCAAGAATTTCTGAACATAAACACATCCGGCCCCGTGCCGGCGGCAAGTGCGTCAATTAATTTAGATTCGTAATCCGCAGTATCAAACTTGGTATATTGAATGCTCACGTTCGGGTGGGACGCAGCGTACTTAGAAATAACACTCTGCCAGACAATGTTATCGTCGCCCACCCCCCAAAGCCGCAGTTTCACCGACGAGCCGATATCCTTGCGCAAACCAGGGATAATTCCGGCAAAGACCAATACAAAGAAAAGGACGATCGCCCCGCCAATGCCCAAAATTATCTTTTGTTCCCTGGTAAAATGCATCTCTCCTTATCTTATATATTACTAAATGCAAGCCGTACCGGCGATCGCATCGCCCGCGGCGACCTTCATAATCCTCACTCCTTGGGCGGCACGGCCAGTTTTCCTTATACTCGCAAGTTTGGTGCGGATGATCTGCCCGCGAGCGGAGGCGGCGAAAAGTTCGGTTTCTTTAACAACCACGTGGGCCGATACGACCTTGCCCGTCTTCTCGGTCACTTTCGCAGTCAGGATTCCCTGCCCGCCCCGGCCCTGGACCTTGTATTCTTTTAGCGCGGTGAATTTGGCGAAGCCGTTCGACATCACCACCAACAACTGCGCTTTATCCACGTCTACAGCCGGCACGATGTCCAAGGAACTCACCGCGTCCCCGCTCTTTAATTTAATTGCCCGCACGCCGGAAGCGGTGCGGCCCATCGGGCGGACCTGTAATTCTTTAAAGCGTATCGCCTGACCCTTCACGGTGGTTAAAATCGCTTCGTCCTTACCGGAAGACAATCGCACCCATTTAAGAGCGTCTCCTTTTTTGAGGGCAATCGCGATAATCCCGCTCTTGCGCACGTTTCCGAAATCTTTCAGCGCGGTTTTTTTGATCATTCCGCCGGAGGTCGCCATAACTAGGTACCCGGCGCCGTTTTTGTCACCGCCGTAAGTGATTATCGCGTTTACTTTCTCCTGCGGCGGCAATTCCAAGAAATTGTGAATCGCTTTGCCTTTGGCCGTGCGCGAAGCAATAGGTATTTCGTAGACTTTTGTCTGCAAAACACGCCCGCGATCGGTGAAGAACAAAATCGAGTCGTGCGTGTCGGCCCGGAGAAGATGTGCTAAAACATCACTCTCGCTCACCTCCCCGCCGATTAAGCCTTTGCCGCCGCGATGCTGGCTCTTCACCGATCCCGGCTGCATCCTTTTGATATAGCCGTCGCGGGACATCATGATGATCGTTTCTTCCTGCGGTACCAGGTCTTCCGCCCGGAATTCTTTCAAGCCGGAAGCCACAACCTGCGTACGGCGCTCATCGCCGAACTTTTCTTCCGCCTTTAATAACTCGTCTTTGACGACTTTCGAAATCTTCTCGGGGCTTTTCAGCAACAGCGTGAGTTCGGCAATGAGTTTTTGTTTTTCTTTTAATTCATCCTCGATCTTTTTGCGCTCCAGTGCGGCCAATGTTTGCAGGCGCATTTCTAAGATTGCCGTTGCCTGCGGGTCGCTCAACTTGAATTGTTTGACTAAATTGGCGTGGGCTTCTTCTTTGTCTTTTGATTTTTTGATGGTCGCAATCACCTTGTCGATCACATCCAACGCCTTAGCCAGTCCTTCTAATATATGGGCGCGTTCGCGAGCCCGGGCTAGATCGAACTCAGCCCGCCTCCGGACCACCTCACGGCGGTGCTCCACAAAAGCCGAAAGGATGTCTTTGATCGACATCACCCGCGGCTTCAGTCCTTCGGATAGGGCCAGCATGTTTAAGTGGTAGTCCTTCTGCAGGTCGGTGTAATTCCAAAGCTGGTTTAAAACTTTCTGCGGCACGGCATCGTTTTTAAGGTCGATTGCAATTCGCAGACCCTCTTTATCCGACTCATCACGCAGGTCGCGGATACCCTCGACTTTTTTATCCTGGACCAATTCCGCGATCTTGGTGATAAGTTCGGCTTTGTTCACCTGATACGGTATTTCGGTGATAACTATTTTCTTTTCATCAATTTCAGCCGAGGCGCGAGTGGTAATCTTGCCACGTCCGGAAACGTAAGCGTCGACAATTTCTTTACGATTGTAGATGATGCCGCCGGTCGGGAAATCGGGTCCCTTAACAAATTCCATCAGATCCTCCGAAGTGGCCTTGGGGTGGTCGATCAAGTGTGTGGTTGCAAGAACAAGCTCACTTAAATTGTGCGGAGGGATCTTTGTGGCCATCCCGACTGCGATGCCATCGGCGCCGTTCATTAAAAGGTGCGGTACGGCTGATGGTAAAACCTTCGGTTCCGATCTCGTCGCATCGTAGTTAGGAACGAGGTCAACCGTATTTTTGTCGATGTCGGCAAGCAGCTCTTCCGCGAGCGCGGACAGACGGCACTCGGTGTAACGCATCGCCGCCGGCGAGTCGCCATCGACCGATCCCCAGTTGCCCTGACCGTCAACGAGCGGATAGCGGAGCGAGAAATCCTGCGCCATCCGTCCCATAGCGTCATAAACTGCCGCGTCTCCATGGGGATGGTAGCGGCCCAGCACATCACCAACTACATTCGCCGACTTTCGGTATTTGGCGCTGTGGGTGAGCCCCGATTCCCACATTGCCCAAAGAATCCTGCGATGGACGGGTTTAAGGCCGTCGCGCACATCGGGCAGGGCGCGGCCGACAATCACCGACATTGCATAGTCCAAATATGAGTTGCGAAGTTCCTCGGTAATCTCCACCGGCTCTACGCGGCCCGTTACGTTAGTTTCGGGTTTCTCTATTTTTCCTTTATCCATAGGAATTTAGTTCCCCCATCACTCTCCAGGTCCTTGCGTTTAAGAACCAGACGGTCGGCCATCTCTGGTTTTTTGCCCAATCCTTCGGTCAGACTCTCGGATGCGGCTTCATTTACGGCAACAACGATGTGCGGCTCGATTTCTTTCACCAGCGCACCTAGTTTACCCGGCTGGACCGTTTTTTTGTCGGCTGAAATAAAGAGGACATCGACTTCGCCCAACTTCTCAATAAATGCGTCCTCCAGCTCCTTGCTCATTCCATCCAAAAAACAAAGGTTAATTCCGTCGGCCACGACCAAATAGGCGGTCCTAACCACCTTCGCATCCGATTCACTCTCCATCGCGAAACCTATTACTTTGATTCCAGAAATCTCATACTCCCCGGCGTGGTTCACTGTTTCCGGCGAGCCGTCGGTAAGCGGTAGTTCAGCGCTGGTCCTCAAGATTAAATTCCCCCGCTCGCGGGGGCCCGGATCTACCACGATGCGAAAGTCCGATATTTCACAACTTATACCCCCAGAAGGGGCTACCCGAATCACCATATTTCTCTAATTTTACCCGCTTCGGCATTGCTTTTCAATCCGGTTTTCCATATAATCCCCTTGCAAAATTTGGACAAATGGTAGCGCTTAAACGCGAGTCTGTAGTGACCCAACAAATTAAGGACAATCCAGCCCTGATGCCGGTCTTAAAAGCCGGCGACCTCACCGAAGTTAAGCTGATCGAGAAAACCGGGCGGGTGGCTTACTTCGAAGTGCCGCGGATCGGAACCGGCATAATTTACGGCATTGAACTTTTGAATGCCAAGGATGTTTTGAAACGCCTGAACCCCGGTGATGCAGTGAGCGCGCGGGTGGTTGACCCCGAAAACGAAAAGGGTTATGTCGAGCTTTCTTTATCCGAGGCGGGTAAGCAGCGCGCCTGGCAGGAAATAAGGGATATAAAAGAGAAAGACGAACCGATTAAAGTGAAAATACTCGATGCGAACGCCGGAGGATTGATTGCTGAAGTCGCTGGCTTGTCGGCCTTTATCCCAGCCTCGCAGCTTTCAAATGACCATTACCCCAAGGAAACCGATGGCGACCGCGGAAAAATGGTTGAGGGTTTGAAGAAATTCATCGGCGAAGAGTTATCGGTCAAAGTAATAAACCTGAATCCACGCACCAATAAACTGATTCTCTCCGAACGAGAGGTAGAAACGGCCAACGTAAAGGAATTACTCGCCAAGTATAAAGTCGGCGACGTGGTCTCCGGTATCATCTCCGGTGTGGCCAGTTTTGGCGCTTTCGTACGCTTCGCCGACGAGCCAGCAATTGAGGGCTTGATCCATATTTCGGAACTGGACCATCGCCTGATTGATAGTCCCAAGGAAGTGGTCAATGTCGGCGATTTGGTACAGGCTAAAGTTGTCGATATAAAGGATGGCCGCGTATCGCTTTCCTTAAAAGCGCTGAAAGCCGATCCGTGGGACAAGGTAGCTGAAAAGTACGAGGCTGGCGCGATCGTCGAAGGCAAAGTGCATCGCTTTAACCCATTCGGAGCGTTCATTGAACTCGACCCCAATATCGTCGGTTTAATTCACGTATCAGAATTCGGCTCGATCGAGGAACTAAAGCGCCAACTCGAGGCCGGCAAACGTTACAAATTCGTAATTGACTCAGTGAAGCCGCAAGAGAAACGCATCGTGCTTAAACTCGTCTCCAAGCCGACTCCTTCACCGGCTGCTTAACCGCTGTTAGAATAAATAAAGGAGATGTCTAAGTTTTATAAGAATCTTTTTCTTTCGATTGTTTTCCTGTTCCTGCTCGTGCTTACGGTGTCCTCGATTTACCAAGGCACCCAGCCAAAACAAACGGTAGACATAAGCAACGTCGCTTCACAGATAAAAGCCGGCGGGGTGGCGGGCATCGCCGTCGATCGCAACGACTTGGACGTTACGCTGAAAAACGGGCAGCATATTTATTCGAAAAAAGAATTAGATTCGAGTCTTACTGAAACACTGAAAAACTACGGCGTAACGCCGGATGATCTCTCCAAAATCTCGCTTACAGTTAAAGACGAGTCGCAACTGGATTTCTGGGTCGGATTGATTATCCCAACCGTCCTGCCGCTTTTGATTATTATCGGCCTTTTCTGGTATGTAACCCGCCAAGCCCGCGGCGGCATAAACCAAGCCTTCACTTTCGGCCAGGCCAATCTGAAACCGTTTGCCAACTTCCGCGACCGGGTAACTTTCAAGGATGTAGCCGGCTTGCAGGAGGCCAAACAAGAACTAGAGGAGGTGGTGGATTTTATGAAAAGCCCCAAAAAGTATTTCGATATCGGGGCGCGAGTCCCCCGCGGCGTACTATTGATGGGGCCGCCCGGCACCGGCAAAACATTGCTTGCGAGAGCCGTCGCCGGCGAGGCCAACGTTCCTTTCTTCCACATCTCGGCCTCCGAGTTTGTGGAGATGTTTGTGGGGGTCGGGGCCAGCCGCACCCGCGACGCTTTTGCGACAGTGAAACGCGCGGCGCCTTCAATATTATTCATCGATGAAATCGATGCGGTGGGGCGCGAGCGCGGCGCCGGACTAGGCGGCAGCCACGACGAACGCGAGCAAACCCTCAACCAGATCTTGGTCGAGATGGATGGCTTTGAACGCGACTCACGGGTAATCGTGCTTGCGGCGACCAACCGGCCGGACGTACTCGATCCCGCACTTTTGCGACCCGGCCGTTTCGATCGTCGGGTGGTGTTAGATCTTCCCGACATCGGTGAACGCGAGGAAATCTTAAAAATCCATGTTAAAAATAAGCCGCTTGCGGGGGATGTTGATTTAAGGAAAGTCGCCACGCGTACGCCGGGATTTTCCGGGGCAGATTTAGCCAACCTGGTGAACGAGGCAGCGATTTTGGCGGTAAAAGAGGGTAGCGAAAAAATAAAACAGGATTACTTTTACGAATCGATTGAAAAAGTGATGCTCGGTCCGGCAAGGAAAAGCCGCTTGATTTCGGAGAAAGAGAAGGAAATAACCGCCTATCACGAGGCGGGGCATGCGCTCGTGGCCGCCGGACTCAAAGACTCTGACCCGGTGCACAAGGTTTCGGTAGTAAGCCGCGGCCGCGCCGGGGGATACACTTTAAAATTGCCGCTTGAGGAGCAGCACCTGAAAACGAAATCGCAGTTTTTGGCCGATATTGCCGTCGCCCTGGGCGGTCACGCTGCGGAAAAAATAATATTCAACGAAATAACGACGGGGGCCTCGAACGACCTGAAAGAGGCGTCTGAATTGGCGCGTTTACTTGTTACACGTTACGGCATGAGCGACAAATTGGGGCCGATGACTTTCGGTAAGACACAGGAATTAATTTTCTTGGGGCGGGAAATATCCACCGAAAAAAATTATTCCGAAGAAGTTGCGGAGGAAATCGACAAGGAGGTGCGCAATTTCATCGATCGCGCTTACCGCGCTGCGCAAAAGATTCTCACCGCCTACCGTCCCGCACTGGACAAAGTTGCCAAAGCATTAATCGAACACGAAATATTGGAGCAGGATGAATTTTACACGCTCGTCAAGGGCTTTCATTTGAAGCCCGCCGCGGTGTAATATAAAATCTCTGCGAGTTAGGGCCAGTAGCTTAGCGGCTAAAGCATCAAGCTTATACCTTGAGGATCGAAGGTTCGAGTCCTTCCTGGCCCACAAGCAGACAACTCAACTCATTTCCAGAAAAATTTTCGCGCGCTGCGCGAAGCGCAGCATAAGGTGTGATGGGGGTAAATGCGATTTCACGATTTTTTAACGACAGGTTCGAGCCGAAGATTTTTTGAGAGAGGGATTTTTTGCTTTACGCCTTTAAGAAGCGAGTTATGCGCGCAATCGCCCCGTTGAAATCGCGGTCGATTTGATGTTCCCAAACCACCAGAACTCGCCACCCTATTTTACGCAACTTTCTTATAACCAACTTATCTCTATCGCGATTTTTCGACAGCTTGTCTTTCCAAAATTTGTTCGGAAGTACTTTCTTCCACTGCACAAGATGCCAACCGTGCCAAAAATCGCTGTGGAGGAAAACCGCTTTGCGCGGTTTGGGCAATGCTATGTCCGGCTTGCCGATAATTCCGCCGTAGTGAGTTTTGAAGTAGAGGCCACGTTTTTTTAATTCCCGAAAAATCTTTTTCTCAAATCCGGTCTTCGCCGATCGGATTTTGCTCATCGTTCGGCTTCGTTGCTCCTTTGTCATTCTATCTTTCCTCATACTTTTTCTGCTGGATCAAAAGAATCAAGAAGTCGCC
>DAIDBC010000018.1 GCA_027310265.1 Candidatus Colwelliibacteriota bacterium | reverse complement strand
AATCCATTCGCATGATGGAGCTTCGAGCGGTTAATTTTACCGGCATGCTGCCGGGTTTCGACTTTTTAAAGAACCCCGAAATGTGGACCCACCGGGAATTGAACCCGGACCTCGGCAATGCGAATGCCGCGTAATGCCGTTTTACTATGGGCCCGAAGCGAAGTATTTACACCCGGGTCACGTTACAAATTTATACGCTAAAACCGCGGGGTTATCAAATGGATTATGTGTTAGAATGAAACCGATGCTTATAAAAAATCTCCACCGACTTAGTTCCAGTAGTCTAAGAAAATCCGCGCTCGAGATCGCCGAAGCGGGTATAACGGCGGTACTCCCGAAAAATATTATTAAAGAAACGGTCTCGTTGAAGAATAACGTTTTGCGGGTGAAGAACCGCAAGTTCGATCTGCGCAGATACCGCCGTCTGTTTATTTTCGCTTTCGGTAAAGCCGCGGCCGATTCCGCACAGGCGCTTGAGAAAATCCTTGGTAACCGCATAACCGGCGGAGCGGTGATCGATGTGAAAAGCTACCGCTCAAAGAGGCTTAAAACCTTCGTCGCGGACCATCCCCTGCCCACCGCGCGCAACATAAGGGCGAGTAAGGAATTCGTGAAACTGGTCAAAGATTTCGGCGGACTGAAGCAAGATGACCTGGTAATTTTCGTCGTCTCCGGCGGCGCCTCGGCGCTCTTGTGCCATCCAAACAAACTCACCTGCACCGATTTGGGCAAACTTACCAATACTCTTTTCGAGAGGGGCGCGGACATCGCCGAAATCAACACCATCCGCAAGCATCTCTCACTAATCCACGGCGGCTACCTCGCCAAGTACATTTACCCAGCAAGGGCGGTTGCACTTTTGTACTCGGACGTGCCGACTGCGGACTTAAGTGTGATTGCCTCCGGTCCGACGTTTATGGATAAAACTACCGTGAGTGACGCGCGGAGATTAGCACGAAAGTATAGTTTAAAAAAATTACCGTTCATCGAAACGCCGAAGGATAAAAAATATTTCGAGAACGTTACGAACGTTTTGGTCTGCGATAACGGCGTGGCACTAAAGGCGATGTACGCACGCGCGGCACGATTAAAATTTAAAGCAATAATCTATACTAATCGCCTGCACGGCGAAGCGAGGAATGCTGGCAGGGGGCTGTTTACAAAATTGAAGTCGGGAAGCGTGATTCTCGCGGCCGGTGAAACCACCGTAAGAATAAAAGGCTCCGGCAAGGGCGGCAGAAACCAGGAACTGGTCTTGGGCGTCTTGCCCCACCTAAAGAAAGGCGAGGTTATCGTTTCAATCGCTTCCGACGGCAAGGACTACATAAAAGGAGCTGGGGGCGCCATTGCCGATTTGAATACTGTCTCGATTGCTAGGAAAATGAAATTGGACCCTAAGAAGTATTTAGACAATAATGACTCTTACAACTTTTTCAAAAAAACTGGTGATTTGATTTTGACCGACCCCACCGGGGCTAACGTTTCAGACTTGGTAATCGCATTACACAGCAAATAAAAACAAAAATGGATAAAAAAACAGCCAATATCTTGTGGTTTAAAGAAATCGGCATCGCGGATACCGGATTGGTCGGCGGGAAAAATGCCAGTTTGGGCGAAATGTACCGGACGCTTTCAGTAAAAAATATATTGATACCGAACGGTTTTGCGATAACGGCGGCAGCGTACCGTTACTTTCTTAAATACAACAGTCTAGACACGCTCATCGCGGAAAAGGTTTCAAAACTAAACACTAAAAACATAAAATCACTGAATCAGACTGCCCACGATATCCAGCAAGCGATTGTGGAGGGAAAGTTCCCAGAGGATTTAGAGAAAAATATCCGCGCTTCTTATGCCGAACTGTCCAAAAATTATAATGAAGCGGCTACAGATGTAGCGGTAAGATCGTCGGCGACCGCGGAGGATCTCCCCGGGGCAAGTTTTGCCGGACAGCACGAAACCTATTTAAATATCTCTAAACCGGACGAACTGCTCTTAGCCGTCAAAAAGTGCTTCGCCTCCCTCTTCAAGCCGCGCGCCATTTCTTATCGTGCCGACAAAGGTTTCGACCAACTTGCAGTTTACCTTTCGGTCGGCGTCCAAAAGATGGTTCGCTCCGACCTCGCTTCGTCCGGCGTTATCTTCACTCTCCACCCCGACTCCGGTTTCGGTAAAGTAATTGTAGTGAACGGTTCGTGGGGTTTGGGAGAATTGGTGGTGCAGGGCGAGGTGGTACCGGATGAATTTATTGTCTTTAAAGACACGCTGGATAAGGAGTATAAGTCGGTCATTTCAAAAACACTTGGCAACAAAGACAAGAAACTAACCTATTCCGGGGCTAACAAAACCAAACTGACGAAAACGAGTCCGAAAGAACAACAGGAGTTCGTCCTGACTACTGATGAAATACTGACGCTTGCCAAATGGGCCTACGAAGTTGAGAAACACTATTCCTCCGTCAAAGGAAAGTGGCAACCGATGGATTTAGAATGGGCCAAGGACGGCAAGTCAAACAAACTATTCCTAGTCCAAGCCAGGCCGGAAACAATCTTCTCATCCAAAACAAAAATAGAAATTGAGGAATACCGCCTGAAAGAAAAAGGAGAAGCGATAACAAGAGGCATTGCGATCGGAACTAAGATAGCCTCTGGCCGCGTGCGATTGATCCTCAACCCTAAGAAAATAAGCGAGTTCAAGTCTGGCGAGATCCTAGTTACGACCATCACCGATCCGGACTGGGAACCAATCATGAAAATCGCTTCTGGCATCGTGACTGATTCCGGCGGGCGCACCTCGCATGCCGCTATCGTCTCCCGCGAACTTGGCATCCCCTGCATCGTCGGCACCGAAAACGCGACAAAAGTTCTCAAAACCGGCCACGAAATAACACTGGACTGTTCATCGGGCGAGGATGGCGTCGTTTACAAGGGCAAACTTGATTTCGTCAAAAACGTTTTCTCGCCGGAGAACTTTCCCAAGACCAAAACAAAGGTGATGGTAAACATCGGCACGCCGGAGGAGGCATTTAAATACAGTTTCCTGCCCGCCGATGGCGTGGGCCTCGCCCGCGAAGAATTTATCATCGCCTCCGAAATAAAAATTCATCCGCTCGCGCTCCTCAACATCAATAAACTTCCTGCGAAAACGCGCGCGCAGATCAAGAAAACGATAGGTGTGCTGAAACCGAAGGAATACTACCTGGATAAACTGGCTTATGGCATCGCTAAAATTGCCGCCGGTTTTTACCCCAAACCGGTCATCATCAGGTTTTCGGATTTCAAGACGAACGAATATGCCAAACTGCTGGGCGGCGAGGGATTCGAGCCGAAAGAAGAAAACCCGATGATCGGCTGGCGCGGCGCTTCGCGTTATTACGACCCGCGCTTCAAAGAGGCGTTTGGTTTGGAGTGCGCGGCGGTGAAAAGAGTGCGCGAAGAATTTGGGCTAAAAAACTTAATCCCAATGATTCCCTTCTGCCGCACACCGGAAGAAGGGAAGAAAGCGTTGGAAACAATGAAGGAGTTTGGACTGGAGAGGCGTAAGGGCGACTTGAAAGTCTATATGATGTGCGAAATTCCATCGAACGTTATCCTAGCCGACGAATTCCTGGACATTTTCGATGGTCTATCGATTGGTTCAAATGACTTGACGCAACTTACGGTCGGCATCGACCGCGACAACGAAGAATTGAAACATATCGCCGACGAGCGTGACGCGGCAGTTAAGCGACTGGTTGAAACGGTAGTCAAAAGAGCCAAAGATCGCGGCAAATACATCGGCATCTGCGGGCAGGCGCCATCCGACTATCCGGAGTTCGCGAAGTTCTTGGTAGATTTAGGGATTGAAAGCATATCGCTCAACCCCGATACAGTTGTGAAAACCACACTCAAAATCGCCGAAGAGGAACGCAAATAATGCGGCTAAACAAGATAACGGCGCGGATAATCCGCGATTCGCGAGGAGAAAAGACCATCGAACTTATAGCGACCTCTAGCGGGCTCACTACTAAAGTTTCAATCCCCTCCGGTAAGAGTACGGGCAAGTTCGAAGCAACGTCCCTGCCAGCTGGCCGTGCTGTACGTAAGATAGGATGGGCCGCTCCGCTTATTTCGAAGCTAAACTTCAAGAACCAGCATGATTTCGATAAGTTCCTGATCCAGCTGGATGGAACAAAAAACAAAAACAACCTAGGCGCCAATTCTATTTTGGCTTTAAGTCTTGCCTTTGCCCGTCTCTCTGCTAAAAAATCGGGGGTCCCACTTTACAAATACATATCAAAACTCTCTGGGATGAAACTGGCGAAGCCGCGTATATACGCCAACCTAATAAACGCCGGCCTGCACGCCAAAACCGGGCCGGTCTTTCAGGAATATATCATCGTACCAATTACAAACGACACTAAGTCCGGAGTAAAAATAATCAACGCTTTTTATCGAGAACTCGGCCGACTGCTCAGGAAAAATAAACTCTACGGAGGCACGGGCGATGAGGGCGGGTATGTCATCAAAAACAAGGAAGAGATGTTACCATTTCTATTCTTTGAACATATAAAAAATAAATTCCCCAAATGGGGAAAGATAAGGTACGCGATCGACGCCGCCGCCAGCTCTTTTTACAAAAATAGCAAGTACGCACTGAAAAACGGCGTAGTAGGCGCGAGTGAATTGGTAAAAATATACGGTGCGATGATTGCGGCATTTGATTTAATTTCTCTCGAGGATCCGTTCGACGAGACTGACTTCAGATCATTCGCCAAACTTAGACAGAAATCGCCTGCCGTTATAGTGGGCGATGATCTCACCGTCACCAATCCCACGCGGATAAGGCGGGCGCACGCTGCAGGGTCAATAAACGGCGTGATCATCAAACC